>NZ_SDLI01000024.1 GCF_004123195.1 Ammoniphilus sp. CFH 90114 | reverse complement strand
GTCCAGCAAAAAATGTTTTCAGATAAAGTAACCGTTTCTGATGAAGAAATAAAGGAATACTTGGCCCAATTCCCTGCAGCTGCCCAAGCCGGTGAAATGGAGAAGGTCAAAGAGTATATCCAAAATGCAAAGATTCAGCAGGAGGCTCAAAAATGGCTGGAAGACGCTCGTTCTAAAGCCGAGATTCAAATCATGTTGAAAAATTAGTAAAGAAAGTTAACGCAACTCCCGTAATAACGTAGAATACGGCGGGGGGAGGGCTTTCCTCATGTGGCTGTTCTGGGGAACATTTAAAGATATCTTGGTTCTTTTTTCGATCATCTATTTGGGTGAGTAGCTAGCCGATGTATGGAGGTTTACCCGAACAGAGCGAGCGTGGTGGATCATACTATCTGTTATCATGATGTTATCGTTTGTTTTTTGGTCTTGCTATGGACGTATCCTGATGTGGAAATAGGGTTCTGCGATAGCTACCTTTGCGTTTATTGCAGGAATCGCCAACGGGAAAGCATTCCGTTAAAGTGTCAAGCGTGAAAGCAAACCCCCCCAACCAAGACATGTATTCTTGATTGGGGGGGTTATATGTCGTTGCGAGATGGTATAACCTTTATGAAGGGCAGGA
Organism: Ammoniphilus sp. CFH 90114; assembly: GCF_004123195.1. Classification (NCBI taxonomy): domain Bacteria; kingdom Bacillati; phylum Bacillota; class Bacilli; order Caryophanales; family Paenibacillaceae; genus Ammoniphilus; species Ammoniphilus sp. CFH 90114. The sequence continues at coordinate 33,471 of NZ_SDLI01000024.1, read as the reverse complement.
GTTAAAGAATACTGGATAGTTTTATATGAAAATCCCCGGTACCAAAGTTGGTGATTCATCATAGGCTGAACCCTGAATAAACCGAGTCATAGTCGGTAATAAAGAAAATAGGCAATAGGATGCCCGGCCGCGTCATTTCTTTTTTAAAAAAATGGCAGCTTGGGAGCCTTGTACTCTATTTACTTGCCTAAGCAGAAATGTTATCGATGTCTTGGATACGGTAGCCACGTTCTCTTAAGTATCAAATCATTTTCTGCTCTTTTTTATGCCCTTGTTCCCGTTCTAAATAGTCATAACCTAATTCTTGATAGGGCTTTTTCGTTTTAAGAACTTGGTAGACGATTCTAATAAGTAAATGGGCAGTAGCTACATTCGATTTCATTTTTCCTTGCCTCTTTTTAATTCGCTTGTTATGAGCTGAAATCCGCTTGTATCTGGGCCTTTATCAGGGGGATCCAGCTGTTTGTGGAGTATATGGATGGGATAATAATAGTCGGTCTTTATTGCATCGCCATAGATCCGATGTTGAGAGAAAAAGGTCCAGATCTCATAATCCTTGTTTTGCTGAATTAGCTAGAAGCATTGAGGAACGCGGCTACAATCTTGGCTACAATTTAGTGATTTGCAGTAAGGACTATTCCATATAAAAGGAATCGTATACGCATCATTAGTAGGCGGACATATGATCCTTTAATTCATACGTAACCTCGCCTTCTAGGAGGTTAGCGGACATCTAATCGTCTATTTCATGGAATTAGACAAAAAAGCTGCTATAAACCTTAAAATAAAGGAACAGATGTCCGTTTGGACCGAAAAACCCCTCTTTTTGATACAAATAAAGGATTCTGTGTCCGCGAGCTATCGTTCGAAAAGGTTTGATACCTTATCTATGGAAACAAAACCGAAACTCAACGTCATTGATCATCGCGTCATGGCTGATAGCTACGAAAGCTATTATCGGATAGAGCCGACTTTCATTCCATATCTATGGAGTGAAAGTCGGCTTTTTCCTGCGTTGTTGCTTTCCTGCCGGTGGAGTGGTGAAATGAGGGAATTTTTTTATCAGATTGTATTGAAAATTCAACAAGGTTATAATATACTCTAAATTAAGGTAAACGTTTAACCTAATTATTAGTGTAAACACAGCAACATTTAGGGGTGCAAAGGTGGAAACCCAGCCTTTTCAAAGGAGTGTATCCATCTTTATCGGGATATTCTCAGGTTAATTAAAGTAATCGTTTACCTTAAAGTGTGTTCATGCTCGTATAAATAAGGAGACGAAATAAAACGAGGGAGAGGGTGTATTCGTGGATCAACATAGAGATGAGATGCAGGTAACAGAGCTTGTGAAAACGGCAAGGGAGATTCGGAGGAATATTATCAGGACGGTTTACAGGGCACAGGCTGGACATTTGGGAGGGCCTCTTTCTGCAACGGATCTTCTAACTGCCCTGTATTTTGAAGTCATGAAAATCGATCCAGACAATCCGAAGGATGTGATGCGGGACCGCTTTGTCCTGTCTAAAGGGCACTCCGCGATTGCGTTGTATTGTACGCTTGCCGAAAGAGGGTATTTTTCAAAAGCAGAGCTGGAGACCTTCGATAAAATCAACTCCCGACTTCAGGCGCATCCGGATATGACCGTGTTACCGGGTTTAGATATGTCTACCGGCTCGCTCGGGATCGGGATCTCGAATGCGGTGGGAATTGCTTTAGGCTCTAAGCTCGAAGGTTCATCCTTTCATACCTACTGCATGGTAGGCGACGGGGAAACGCAAGAGGGTCAGGTGTGGGAAGCGGCGGATACGGCTGTGAAATATAAGTTGGACAATTTGACGGTCGTTCTTGATTATAACGGATTACAGCAATACGGATGGCCGGGAACGGAGGGGAAAGAAAGAGAAATACCCGTGTTGGAGCCAGCGGAGAGATGGAAGGCTTTTGGCTTCCATGTGATCAGCATAGATGGCCACGATATGTTGCAGATCCTCCGAGCTTTCCGTGAAGCAAAAGGAGTCAAAGGCAAGCCTACGATTATTATTGCTCATACGGTGAAGGGGAAGGGTGTTAGTTTTATGGAAGGCCAATATCTATGGCACTCCAGGGTCCCTACTGATCCTGAGCTTCAGGCAGCGTTAGAAGAATTGGCTGAGGGGGTCGTGTAGGTGGTAACGTTGGAGAAAAATCATATGGTGTCCATGCGGGATCTATTCGGGCAGAAATTACTAGCTTTATCTCAAGCAGATACGAGAGTGTTGGCGCTAGATGGGGACTTAGCGAACTCAACGAAGCTAGATAAAGTGGCAGAAAACAACGCGAAGCAGTTCCTGCAGATGGGCATTGCTGAGCAGAATATGCTAGGTGTCGCAGCTGGCCTTGCAGCCGTTGGCTTTCAGCCTTGGGTGTGCTCTTTTGCCGCCTTTATCGTCAAGCGGGCGCTTGACCCGATTGTTGTATCCATTAGTCAGCCTAAGCTTAATGTGAAAATGGTAGGAGCTTATAGTGGACTTCTCAATGGTTGCACAGGAAAAACTCATCAGGGGATTGAAGACATGGCCATCATGAGGAGTCTGCCGAACATGGTGGTGTTGGCCCCTGCGGATGCTGTAGAACTCGAGAAGATGATGGATTTTGCCTACAAGTATGAAGGGCCGGTGTACATTCGTTTGGCGAGAGATCCTTACCCGATTCTGTTTGATCAAGCCGAGTACGAATTCCAAATCGGAAAAGGAGTCCTGCTGCGAGAAGGTAACGATGTGACGATCATCTCGACGGGGACGCAGACGAGTCGTTCTCTTATCGCCGCTTATCTATTGGAACAGCAAGGGATATCTGCTGCCGTGCTCCATATGCCATCTGTTAAACCGATCGATATCGAAGCGGTCGTCGCAGCGGCGAGAACAACGGGCGCCATCGTGACAGCGGAGGAGCACAACATCTATGGAGGGCTTGGAAGTGCGGTATCGGAAGTATTAGGAGAGCACTGGCCAACTCCCATGGAGAGAGTGGGAGTGCAAGATAAAAATACAGAGTCAGGGTCTAATGATGCTTTATTGGATAAGTACGGACTTACTCCGGTACACGTAGCGAATGCGGTGTTAAAAGTCATGGCTAGGAAAAGAGGGTAAAACTTTTTCTATTAAAATGAATCCTAATACCTTAAAATGACAAAATAAACCAAAATATTGCAATTCATGTCATATCGAGCGAATGACTCAAGTTGGAGGGAATCTAATCATGAAGACGGCATTTTCTAAGATGGTTGTCGCACCACCTGGCCCTAAAGCGCAAGAAATTATTCAAAAAGAAAAAAACTATATTCCTAGGTCCGCTTGTTCCTCGACTCCGCTTGTTTGGAAGGAAGCTTATGGAGCTACGATTATCGATGTCGATGGGAATGAGTATATTGATTTTACCTCTGGCATTCTGGTTTCGAATGTCGGGCACTCCCACCCTAAGGTTGTAGCGGCCATACAAGAGCAAGCAGGAAAGTTCTTGAACTCCTACGATTCCTCCCATCATCTGCGAGCCGAGCTTGCCGAAAAAATAGTGAATCTGTTTCCCGAAGAATTAAACCGAGTATTGTTGCTGACTACGGGGTCAGAGGCGATTGAAGCCGCCATTAAGTTTGCCCGTGCCAAAACGGGAAAAAGTGAGATTATTAGTTTTCATGGTTCCTTCCATGGGAGAACGCATCTGACAATGAGTCTAGGGGGAATTAAAAAGGTGAAGAGCGGATGCGGACCTCAAGCGTCCAATATCCTTCACGTGCCTTTTCCGTATCCTTATCGCTGCACCTTCAGCCAACCTCATGATCAATGCGATGAGCATACGCTTCAGTATATGGAGCAAATTCTACACACCGCCTCCACGGGAAATATAGCCGCTGTTATCATGGAATCCTACCTAGGATCCGGCGGCTGTGTCGTGCCATCGGTAAAGTTTGTGCAGGGGGTCAGGGAGTTTTGTGATCGCCACGATATCCTATTAATTATGGATGAGGTGCAAGCGGGGTTTGGTCGAACGGGCAAGATGTTTGGCTTCGAGCATTATGGCATTCTTCCAGATCTAGTCTGCTTAGCAAAGGGGATATCGAGTGGAGTTCCGACCAGTGCGGTTGTTGGGCGTGATTCGATTATGGATCATCTTCCTCCTGGAACGATGACAAGTACCTATGGCGGGAATCCCTTATCTTGTGCAGCGGCTATGGCCACGATTGACGTAATCGTAGAGGAACGGCTACCTGAGCGAGCAGCGAGACTAGGGGAACGAATGGCCCAAAGATTCCAGACCTTAGTTGAAAAATATCGGATCATTGGTGAAGCCCGTTCGATCGGTTTGGTATCCGGTATTGAAGTCGTGAAAAGCCGCGAAGGTCGTGAGCCGGACCCAGAAACGGCCCGAGCGATTGCCATGCAAGCGATTCACCTCGGATTGGCAGTGATTGCTCCAACAGGACTTCATGGGAATGTGTTGAGATTAATGCCGCCACTAGTGATAGAGGAAGAAGCTTTGGAAGCAGGTCTTGATCTTTTGGATGAAGCGATCTCCATCGTACTCAATGGGGGTCTACATGATCACTAAGCGCCTAAACTATGCCGTGACAGGGGGAGGGGAACGTGTCCACCGAGCTGCCCCTGTATTATTCAAGGGCGACCTCTATCAAAGTATAGATCTAGCTAAAACGATAGGGTACGACGCTATCGAGTGGCATATCAACGATCCGAATGAAGTGGATGGGGAGCAGCTAAAGGCATATTGCGATAGGATGGGCTTTTCCATTTCAGCCTTCGTGACGGGCATGGGGTATACCCTCGATCGATTATCGTTAATCGATGATTCCGATGAAGGGAGGGCCAAGGCCGTCCAACGGTTGAAAGCGTGTATTGATTTAGCGGAGCAATTAGAGTGTATGGTGATCATTGGGTATATGCGTGGGAATATCCCGGATTTAGAGGTCTCTAGCAAATATAAGCAATATCTAGTGGATAGCTTAACTCAATTAACGGACTATGCCCAAGAGAAAGGTGTGGTTCTTGCCATAGAGGTGATTAATCGGTATGAAGTCAATTACCTCAATACGATTGAGGAAACCGCGAAGCTGATAGAAGAAGTAGGAAGCGAGTTTCTGAAGATTCATATTGACACCTTCCATATGAATATAGAAGAAACGGATTTTGTGGAAAGCATTCTCTCCTGCCAAGATCAGCTCGGATATGTTCACGTGGCGGACAGTAATCGACGAGCACCAGGAATGGGGCATATCAACTTTGCTTCGATTATCGAGGTGTTAAAACAGATAGGGTACGACGGGTATGTTTCACTCGAATGTCTGTACGATCAGGATCCTAGCGAAACGGCGAAACAAGGCCTTACTTATCTAAAATCAATAGAAGATAACATAAAGAGGGAGGAGAGTCCGGTTCATGAGTCAAATCAACCCTGCGTTAGGCAGTGAAAGTAAAGGTCTCATCTGGTGCTACACGGATCAATTAAGCTATGCCCCAGGGGAGATGGTTTCCTTTCATGTTTCAAGTCAAAGTCCCTCCTATTCGATGACCATCGCTCGTATAGGGTTAAAGGGAGAAGTGGTTTGGGAAGGCAGCCAATTAGCTGCGGAGTGGCAGGATATCCCGGAAAAAGCGAATGAGTACGGTTGTGAATGGCCCGTTTCCCTTACTTTACAAGTCCCTCTAGAGTGGAGGTCAGGCTACTATCAAGTGCTCGTAAGAGCGGAAGGGTTATCAGGCCGATATGCCGAATCCGAGCACTTCTTTGTCGTTCGTTCCGCCCATCCGGGGAGGGATGCGAAGATCCTTTTCGTTTTATCTACCAATACGTACTTAGCTTATAACAGTTGGGGAGGTGGAAATCTTTATTCTAGTAAGGATGTCTTCGAATTTCATCAAGAGGTTTCCACTGGGGCCTCCCTGTTGCGGCCGTTTGAACCGGGATTGTTAAGTAAGCTTTCAGGCGCACCGAGGATGATGTTTCCTGTAGGAAAAGAGCTGGCACCGATGGAGGAGCAAGGTCGGCCTTATCGCCCCTTCTCGATTGAAGCGGAAGTGGATTATTGGACTGGACCTTCTGGATTTATCGGGCGCTGGGAAGAGATCTTCGTGAAGTGGTTGGAGGAGAAGGGGTATTCAGTAGACTACGCCATTCAGTATGATCTAGATTCGAAGCCGGGATTACTCGATTCCTATCAGATGTACCTAAGCGTCGGTCATGATGAATACTGGTCTTGGAAGGAAAGAGATGTGGTAGAGAATTGGATTGAGGAGGGCGGGAATCTCGCCATGTTCTCTGGTAACAGCGTCTTCTGGCAGGTGCGATTCGAGGATGAGGGAAAAAGAATGGTGTGTTATAAACATAAAGCGACCGAACTAGATCCTGTCATGGGAACCCCTGAGGAGAAATATGTGACTTCGATTTGGTCCTCTAAGGTCATTCAACGACCTGAGAATCATCTAACAGGTATTTCTTTTACCCGTGGCGGATACGCCCGAACAGGCATGTCCGTCCCAAGAGGTTCTGCTGGGTATACGGTGTATCGTCCTGATCATTGGGCGTTCGAGGGAACCGGACTAGAATACGGAGATCTACTTGGAAACCTAGAAGGCATCATTGGATATGAGAACGATGGGTGTGACTTCCAGGTTAAGGACGGTTTGCCATACCCGACGGGAAAGGATGGATCCCCTGTAGGAATGGAGATTCTAGCGATGACGCCTGTCAGTCCTGGGGAGCGTACAGACCGAGGGTATGTGGATCTAAAAGTAGGGGATAGCGAATTGCATACCTTTGCCAGGGAACTATTAGGGGCTGATACCCCGGAAAATCGAGAAAAGTTTAGATACGGGCATGCCATGATGGTTCAGTTTTCTAAGGGAAAAGGAAATGTTTTTAATGGTGGTGCAACCGAATGGGCTTATGGAATAGAAGGGAAGAATCCATTCGTCGAAAGAATTACAGACAACGTCATGAAGAGATTTGCCAAGGAGGGATAGAACGATGGCAAACAAAGTAGCTATTGTAACGGGAGCCAGCAGTGGGATCGGGGAGGCGACCGTGAGAGAATTGGTTCATCATGGGATCCGCGTGATGATGGCAGCCAGGAGGGAAGATCGGCTTCATCAATTCCAAGAGGAAATGAGAGCGCTCGGCGGTGATGTAAGTTACCATGTCACGGATGTGACCTCTCGCCGTGATATGGAAGCGTTGGCAGCCCATACGATCGAGAGATTCGGTAGAGTCGATATCCTGGTTAATAACGCGGGAATTAGTCCTTTTTCCTTCTTGAACAAACTTCGAGTGGATGAGTGGGATCAAATGATCGACGTCAATATCAAAGGGGTTCTATATGGTATCGCAGCGGTCCTGCCTTATATGGAGAAGCAGAATGAGGGGCACATCATTAACGTTTCCTCGGTGGCAGGGTATGATACGACCCCTTTTCGAGTGGTATACAGTGCGACCAAACATGCCGTTCGAGCAATCACTGAAGGGTTGCGCAAGGAATTAGGCGTAAATCAACAGATTCGAACCACGCTCATCTCCCCAGGGGCGGTAGAGACGGAGATTCTAAACGGGATCACGGATGATGAGGCCAAAAGACTAGTCGATGAACAAGTCAGCCAACAACAAATGCTTATGCCGAAGGACGTGGCTGCAGCTATTCGTTTTGCCATTGAACAACCCCTCTCGGTGTCTCTGAATGAAATGGTCATCCGTCCCACTTCACAAAGGCGATAACTAGAGGTAAAAAGGCTCTGTTTGCGGACAGAGCCAAATTTAAACCGTTTAAGTTAAACGTTTACCTAATAAGGAGGAATAAACATGTTGAAGAAGAAAGCCAAAGGTCTTGCCATGCTGTCCTTGTTGCTTAGTGTTGTCGTATCAGGATGCGGAGGGACGAACACCACAGAGGTTGGCGCAGGCGAGCAGTCAACTGGGGAAAATGGCAGTAAGGTGGTTAAAATTGGAGCCGTCCTTCCGCTAACTGGGGTAACCGCTTACTATGGCACTCAGATTAAGCAAGGGATCGATTTGGTCTTAGAGGAACTCGAAACACAAGGCGGGATGGAAGGGTTGAAAATTGAAGTGATCTATGAAGATGACAAAGGAATTCCAGCCGAAGCGGTAAACTCCACCCAAAAGCTGATTACACAAGATAAAGTAACCGCTATCATTGGTCCGCATAGCTCTTCGAATACGTTAGCTATGCGGGATATTACCGAGAGAGAAAAAGTCGTTCAGATGACACCGGCTGCTGGAGCGGATAATGTGACGGAGCCAGGACATCCCTATATGTTTAGATATACGTTATATAACGGTCAGCAAGCCCCTGTACTAGCGAAATTCGCCACAGAAGAGCTTCAACTTAAAAACATTGCCGTGATTGCAGAAAACACGGATTTTGGAAGAACAGCAGCAGAAATCTTCGAAAAAGAAGTCAAGGACATAGGCACAAGCCAAGTCGTATCTATGGAATACTACAAGCCGGGCGATAAGGATTTCTATCCGCAACTAACCAAAATGAAGAATTTATCCCCTGATGGTGTGCTGATTTCAGGAACGATTACAGAAGCGGCTCAAATTGTAAAGCAAATCCGCGATCTTGGGATCGAAGCCAAGATTATGGGTACAGCTGCACTGGCCAACGATAAATTTGTAGAGCTTGCTGGTACCGCTGCCGAGGGTGTGATTCATATTGGGACCTTTGAACCTGAAGCCTATGATTACTTCCCGGATTCCAAGAATATGGTCGAGCGTTATAAAGCGAAGTACGGGATCAACCCGGATATGCAGGTGGCTAACGGATATGGAGCCATGCAGATTTTTGCCGAAGCAGCCAAAAATTCAGGAGGCGGCGATCGTGAGAAATTCAGAGAAGCGATGGTGGCACTTAAGGAATTCCCCGTCGTAACGGGACCTGTTACGTTCAATGAAAACGGGCAAGCAAACCAAAAGCTGGTTATTGAGAAGATTGAAAACGGAAAACGCGTGATCATCGGAGAGCATAAGTACTAAACGAATAGACCTCAAGTTTCCCTAGGGTTCTTAGACTCTAGGGGAACGATTCCTATCAAATCGACTTGCAGAGGAGTGGATGAAACGGTGATAGAATTTTTACAGCAGACAATCAATGGTCTGGTGATGGGGAGCACATATGTCTTAATGGCTCTCGGTTTGACCTTGATCTTAGGGATGCTGGATATGGCGAACTTTGCCCATGGTGAACTCTTTATGGCGGGGGCTTTCGTTGCGGTAACCGTAGCCCAGGGATTAAATCTATCTTATTTTATGGCGATTCCTGTTGCTATGATTTGTATCGCTATTTTAGGAATTGTAATGGAAAGACTTGCCTTTAATCCTTTGCGCAACTCCCCGCGGATCAATCTTCTTGTGAGTTCATTAGGCGTGTCAATCATCTTGCAAAACGGGGCACAGTTAATCTGGGGACCAGACCCGCGGAATCTCTCTTCCCCCTTTGAAGAAATACAAGTGAATATGGGTGGCTTATTTATCAATGGTCAGAGATTGTTTGTTGTAGTGATCGCGTTTATCATGATCTCTATTGTCTATTTTGCCATTCAAAAAACAAAGATTGGGATTGCGATGAGAGCTTGTGCCTTTGATATGGAAATCGGAAAGCTTATGGGAATAAAGGTGAATACCATTCTCTTCGTCACTTTCGCCATTGGGGCTTCCTTAGCTGCTTTAGCGGGTACGTTAATGGCTCCTATATTCAGCGTCTATCCCACGATGGGAATCTCCGCAACACTAAAAGCCTTTGTCGTGGTCTTGCTTGGAGGGATTGGGAATGTATCCGGAGCCATCGTCGGTGGATCCATCCTGGGTCTCGTGGAAACGTACGCGGCAGGCTACTGGTCTTCCGAATATAAGGATGTCATTGCGTTTGTGATGATGATTATGGTCCTGCTTTTTAAACCTGCTGGCTTGTTTGGAAAACACTTACAGGAGAAGGTGTAAATGTCTAATAAATGGTTAATCGGTTGTTTAGCTCTTAGTGCCTGTTTTCCTTTCCTCTTCCCGAATGATTATCTCATTCACATTATGGTCATGGCTGGCATCAATATTATCCTAGTCTTAAGCCTTAACATCATTACGGGTTTTACAGGGCAGGTATCCCTAGGTCATGCTGCGTTTTTTGGAATAGGGGCTTATTTCTCAGCGATTATGGCTCAACAGGGTCTTCCTGTGTGGGTGGCGATGATTCTCGCTGTGTTGGTGGCTGCCCTGTTCGGCTTTCTTATCGGATTTCCTGTCTTGCGTTTACAGGGTCACTTTTTTGCGATTGCCTCTTTAGGCTTCTGTGAAATCGTTCATATTGTGTTCAACAATTGGATAGACGTGACTCGAGGTCCGATGGGTTTAACCGGAATACCGAGGCCGGAAGCTTTTTTTGCCTTTGATTTCACGTCAAAGACGCACTACTATTACTTGATCCTCCTCATGATCTGCTTGGTGACCTACTTGTCTCATCGAATCAAGTTTTCGAAAATGGGGCGCGCCCTTCTTGCCATTAAGACGGATGAAATCACAGCCAAGGCTATGGGGGTTCATGTTACGTATTATAAAGTGTCGGCCTTCGTCTGGAGTGCAGCGGTAGCTGGACTAGCGGGAACCTTTTATGCTCATTTTATTTTATTCCTGAGTCCCGAGACGTTCCAGACGTCGATGTCGGTCAATATTTTGCTCATGCTATTAATTGGCGGTGTCGGGAGTATTTACGGCTCCATTATGGGGGCGATGTTTGTTACCCTTCTGTCAGAATATCTGCGAGAATTCATGCAGTACCAGATGCTAGTTTATGGAATTCTCATTGTCATTATTGTCATCTTTGCTCCGAAAGGAATCAGTGGTCTCTCTTCCATGCTGCATCGATGGTTGCCACAAACCTGGGCGAAAGAGAATAAGAAAGTCACGTTGAATCGGGAGAGGGAGGTGTAAGACGGTGATGAGTGTAGAGAATCTCTTGCAAACCGAAGGTTTAACCATTAAATTTGGTGGTGTTACGGCCGTTGATCACGTCTCCATCGCGATTAAAGCGGGGCAAATTTTTGGATTGATTGGTCCAAACGGTGCGGGTAAGACCACTATGTTTAATTTATTAACCAACATTTATAAGCCGACGAGTGGGAAGGTCTTTTATAAAGGGAGAGATCTTTCCGAGCTTCAAACCCATGAGATTACATCCCTTGGGATATCAAGAACGTTTCAAAATATACGACTGCTAAAAGAACATACGGTTTTTGAAAATATTATGATTGCCACCCATGGTAGAGTCACGTACCGTTTTATAGATTCGTTTTTTAAGCGTAAGAGCTATCGTAGGCAAGAGGAAGAAGCCGCCGGTTTTGTCTACGAGCTAATGAAAAAATATCATCTCTACGATCTGAAGGATGAAATCGCTACCGATCTCCCTCAAGGGGTCCAACGGAAAATTGAGATCGTGCGAGCGTTGGCTACCGGAGCGGAATTGATCTTTCTGGACGAACCTGCTGCAGGGTTAAATCCTGTAGAGACGATCGAGCTGATGGAGCTAATTGAGAGTTTACAGAAAGAAGGGAAGACGATCTTCCTCATTGAGCATGATATGAAGCTGGTGAGAGGGGTTTGTGATCAAATTGCGGTCCTTCATTTCGGACAATTGCTGGATCAAGGAACCTATGAACAGGTGACAGCCAACCCGAAGGTGGTTCAGGCTTATCTAGGGAGGAGGTATCAGCATGCTGAAAATTGATGATTTACATGTTTCCTATGGAAATGTGAAGGCTCTTAAAGGGATATCCATGGAAGTGAAGGGCGGGGAAGTCGTCACACTGATCGGGTCCAATGGTGCGGGGAAGTCAACCTTGCTGAAAACCATCTCTGGACTCATCCGTCCGGATCAAGGAACCATCTCTTTCCTAGGTGAAAATATTACGAATGTATCGCCTGATAAAATTGTAGCTAAGGGCATTGCTCATGTACCCGAGGGACGTCGGATCTTTTCTAATATGACCGTGAAGGAAAATTTAATTGTGGGGTCCTACCAACGGAAAGATAAACAGCAATTGAAACTTGACTATGAGGAGATCTTTTCCTTATTTCCTATTCTTCATTCGAGAGCAGAGCAAATGGCTGGAACGCTCTCGGGGGGTGAGCAACAAATGTTGGCTTTAAGTCGAGCCCTCTTGTCTAAGCCTAAGCTCATGATTCTGGATGAGCCCTCACTTGGACTAGCGCCGGTGATCGTAGATACCGTCTTTGATGTCATCGAAAAAATTAGGAAGACGGGGATAACGATTTTGCTTGTCGAGCAGAATGCCCATTTGGCTCTGGAATCATCGGAGCGTGCTTATGTACTAGAAACGGGGGAGATCAAAATTTCTGGGGATTCTCGCCTATTGCTAGAAGATGAAAGAGTGATAGAAGCGTATTTGGGATAGCTTTTGAGGTAACTAGAGGAACACGTTTGTTCCTCTTTTGATTTCTTTCGAACCAATTGTCAAATGGACCTACATGTTGTAGCCTAAAAGGAAAACAGTAAGTGAGGAAATCCATGACGGTGATCAATAAAATAGAACAACATCTGATTCAACACTGGATGTATTTTAAACGTACAGAACATAGTACTTACATAGATAATAACGTGATCAAGTATCTTTCTGTTGGACCCTATAATCGTGTCATGTTCGTAGATTGGTCGAATACAGATCGACTCGATATCGAAGAGCAGATGGACAACATAATTAAACTCAGCAACCCAGAAGGTGAACCTTTTCTGTGGATTGTCGGACCATCTACCCAACCAGCAGAACTTAAGGACCTATTACATACAAGAGGATTTCAGCATAATCAACGCTGGACGGGAATGGCATTGAGCCCGGAGGATTTTAAGATGGCAAGTGGCCATCCGGAAGGCTTCGAATTCATCAAAGTGGAAACGGAAGAGGACTTAAGGAAATGGGTCGAGGTATACATTGAGGGATATCAAAGACCCTCGGAGTCCGCTGAGCAAGTCTTCCACTTATTTCAACCGATTGCAACGAGTAAACAGAACGAGTATCAATTGTATCTGGGTCTTGATCAGGGGGAACCTGCTGTTTGTGGAGCTGTCTATATAGAGGATGGGATGATAGCCGGTCTTTATTGCATCGCTACACATCCGATGAGGAGAGGAAAAGGTCTAGCTACGAGTTTCTTGCAAAATCTAGTGGATCTCGTGATCAAGCAGGGAGCCTCGCTTTGCGTCCTTCATGCTACGGAAGCAGGAAAGTTCCTTTATGAGAAGATCGGATTTACATCTTATGGTCATTTTGAAGTATATAAAAAGATGAACTAAGGATAGAATGATAAGCTAGAGTGGGAGCTATAGAACTGAGGAGATGAATATGAAACCAACGATTACGGATGTGGCTAAGAAAGCAGGAGTTTCTATTGCGACCGTGTCCAAGGTGATGAACAATACGGGCAAAATTAGCGAAGCGACTAAAAAAAGAGTATTAGAGATTATGAAGGAGATGGAGTTTCAACCCAGTTTTGTGGCGAGTGCCTTAAAAGGTAAATCCACCTATACGATAGGGCTCCTTATTCCTGATCTCGCCAATCCTTTTTTTGCTGAATTAGCTAGGAGTATTGAAGACCGCGGTCATAATCTTGGCTATAATTTGGTTATTTGCAGTACAGACTATTCCATGGAAAAGGAATCAAAATACATAAATCTACTTAAGCAAAAAAGTGTAGATGGCTTCATTCTTGCCTCCGGATTTGAAAACATTCAGTTGGTAAAGGAATTAATGGAAGAAAAAACCCCCTTGGCCATTGTCGCTCGCGAGATGCCAGCTTTAGAAGTGGATACGGTATCTGTGGATAATTTTTTAGGAGGGTACCTGGCCGCCTCCCATCTCATTAATTTAGGACATAAAGAGATCGCCATTATTACCAGGGATGTATGGAGTAATCGGGAACGACTCCGTGGGTATAGACAAGCTCTATTAGAAGCAGGTATTCCATTTGAAGAAAAAATAGATGTCGTTGAGGAAACATCTGTAGAATGCGGGAGAAAGATGGCGGGGAAATTCCTTAGCTCAGCCCGACGGCCAACAGCCATCTTCGCTTGTAGTGATTCCTTAGCCATTGGAGTTTTCCATGCAGCAAGGGAGTTTGGTTTAAAGATTCCTAACGATTTATCCGTGATAGGATTTGATGACACCCCATGGGCCGGTGCCAGCTTTCCTTCTATGACGACCATTGCCCAACCCATCCGAGAGATGGGTCTCGCGGTAACGGATCTCCTTGTAAAAGCAATAAAAGGAGAAAAAGAAACGAAGCAGCGACTCATCTTACTACCGAAGCTTATTGCTCGAGAGTCTACGGTTCCATATTCTGGTAGATAGGTGTTGAAAAGAGAATAGATCAAGACTGATTGTGCATGATATTAAGGCCATTCCCGGGTGCATCGGGAATGGTCTTTTTTCTCGGCAGTGTCTGCCCAGACTGAGTTGAAGTATATATAAATTTCAATCTGATCTTTTTTGCGTTTTATTGGAAGATTTTATTACAAAAAATATTGATCTTTCAGAATATAAACTATATAATCATTGTATACAATTGATGTATACAATTAAAAAATACATTAGTTGTATGCAAAGAAAAGGAGGAATCATCAGATGCTTGGAGGAGAAATAACGGTCAAATCTAAAACTAGCTCATCTTTGGCAGACAAAATCTACTCTACTATTAAAGGAGCTATATTGAATCGAGAACTTTCTCCCGGGACGAAGTTATCCGAAGAGGCGCTAGCACAGATCCTTCAGGTCAGTCGAACACCGATTCGGACGGCGCTTCAGCGGCTATCCTATGAGAAGCTCGTCACCATAAATAAACGTGTCACCACCGTGGCCAGTCCTACAGTCAAAGAAGTACAGGAAGTATTTGAAATGAGGATGCTGCTTGAGGATTTTACGGTTTCTAAGGCTTGTGAGAATGCGTGGAAATCGCAGAAGGTCATTAAGCACTTAGAAGAGATCTTGGAAGTGGAGAAACAAGCTTACGAAAGCAAAGACATGAATCGTGTCTTAACCCGTGTCTTCGATTTCCATATCGAAATCGCAAGATTAGTAGACAATAGTCACGTTTTGAGAAATTTGGAGCAAATGATTGCCCTTACGAATATGTATATAGCCTTTTATAGCGAAATGGATATCGAATCCCCCAACTCTCCGGAAGAACACAGGGGGATCCTGAATGAGATTGAAAAAGGGGACAAAGCTGCTGCAAGGGAAAAAATGAAGGCCCATCTCGGAGGGATAATCAACAGGTTGAATTTCGACAAGATAAAAAGCTCAAATCAAGATCTCCACGATATCCTTTTGCGTAATCAGATTTTGTAACGCTTTGCATCCCATTGTTTGGGTGAATTCCATATAGAAGAACTTTAATATCCTTCAAAAAAGAGGTGAGTATATGAGCCATAATGTTGAAGCGCCTGATCTAGACAATATTAAAGTGGAGAACGATTCGCATTTCGAGGAATGGGTGGAGGGGAAGATCAATCCTTCCATGAGGAAAAAGGTTTTTCCGATTATGATTCTTGCGATAAGCATGGCTTTGTTTCATGTGTATACGTCTGCTTTTGGAATTTTGGAAGCATGGCAGCAGCGATCGGTGACGGTATCCTTTGTGTTGCTATTGGTTCCCTTCTTGTTTCCCTTTAAGCACACCTCAACCCCTTTTGCCAGATTCATAGATGCGGCATATTTTTTGGGAGCAGCAGTTGCTATTGGGTACGTTTTCACGGCTTATCCTGAGATTACTTATCGCGAAGGGGAGCCCAATCAAGCGGATATTTTCTTCGGTTCTTTGCTTGTGCTTTTGATTCTTGAAGGAACACGGCGGGCAGTAGGAAAGGCGATGGCGATTCTTGTCAGCCTTTTGATTGCGTATGTCTTTTTGGGAAAATATGTCCCAGGTACACTTGGCCATCCTGGATTCACTGTAGAGAAAGCGATTGATACTTATTTCAACTCAACCTTCGGCATGTTTGGACTGATTATGGGAGCGATGTCAAACTACATCATTATGTTTATCATCTTCGGCGCTTTTTTGTCTAAGTCCCATGCAGGCCAGTTTTTCATCAAAATTGCTTATGCTTTAACGGGATCCAAGGTCGGAGGGCCGGCTAAAGTGGCTGTTCTGGCCAGCGGATTGATGGGAATGATTTCAGGAAATGCGGTATCCAATGTGGTAACGACGGGAACATTGACCATCCCGCTTATGAAAAAGGTCGGATATAAAGGTCACTTTGCCGGTGCGGTAGAAGCCGCAGCTTCTGCAGGAGGGCAAATTATGCCGCCAATCATGGGAGCAGCTGCCTTCATTATTGCTTCCAATCTTCAACTTCCTTATATCCAGCTTTGTCTTTTTGCCCTTGTGCCAGGAGTCCTGCATTTTGTAGCTATCTATTTTATGGTCCATTTTGAGGCTAAGAAACATAACTTGACAGGTCTTCCCAAGGATCAGCTTCCGAATGTGAAGAAGGTTTTCAAAGAAGGTTGGTTTTTATTTCTGCCGATTATTCTCATTATTGGAATGCTGGTAATGGGATATTCTCCACAGATTGCTGGCGTGTATTCTCTTGTATCTATTATTGTGGTCTCCATGTTCCGCAGGAAAACGAGAATGACATGGAAGCAAGTGATCGGTTCGCTCGAAATCGGTGCGAGAAACTCCGTGTCCATTGCTATTATCTGTGCAGCGGCCGGAATCTTAATTGGCAGTATAAATCTGACGGGGCTTGGTATGAAGTTTTCTTCCCTTGTTCTCGGAGTTACTGGCGAAAACCTGTTAATCTCTCTGGTATTCATCATGATCGCCTCCATCATTCTCGGTATGGGAATGCCAACCGTGTCAGCTTATGTAATCTTATCCGTCCTAGGCGTCCCTGCCTTGGTTAAACTTGGTGTGAATCCAATAGCTGCGCATTTATTTGTGTTTTATTTCGCGATTATGTCTAATCTGACGCCACCGGTTGCAGTAGGTGCCTATGCAGCGGCGGCCCTGGCCCAATCCGACCCAAGTAAGACAGGTTTCACTGGACTGAAGATCTCCCTTGGAACCTTTCTTATTCCGTTTATCTTCGTATATGGCCCGGCCCTTCTCATGCAAGGCTCTGTACCATCCATTGTACTTGCTGTGATTACAGCATTCATTGGAATCTATTCCTTTACTGCCGGGATGCAGGGCTTCATGCTGGTTCGGATGACTAAGATGGAGCGGGCAATGGCCATTATTGGTGCTCTGACTCTTATCATACCTGGGTTATGGACAGATGTTCTTGGGATTGCTTTATTCACGTTGACAGGTCTTATTCAGTACAGAAATAAGAAATCGAATGAATCCCAATTTCATTTTACTAGTGCAAGCTGAGCTCTTAGCTTGAAATACAATTTTAATATTTCAGGGGGGATTTTTATGAAAAAGTTGTTGTCTACTTTATGTACTACGGCTTTATTGTTCTCAGCAGTTGTCGGATGCTCGTCTTCACAGGATACTTCCAATGCCAACCCGCAACAGGGTGGTGCTTCAGGGTCCAAATCAGAGTCCGATTATAAGCCAGAACCGAGCAATATTATCCTAGCTTCCGGACCGATTGGCGGCGGCTGGTATGCCAGCGCTGCGGCAATATCTGAGGTACTGATGAGAGAAATCCCGGGATTGAATGTGACGGTTACGGAAGGTGGCGGTGTTGCCAACATTAAGGATGTGTCTTCAGGTGCTGCCCAAATCGGATATACCTTCTCTGACACTTTTAATGATGCGGTTAATGGAAATGGGGACTTCAACGGAAGTGCTGCAGATAATATCAGCGGACTTTCCACCCTTTACCAATCCTTCTATCAAGTAATTGCCTTGGAGGACAATAGCAAGTTTCAGACTTTAGGGGACCTGAAAAATGGAGCGAATATACTGCCAGGTAAGAAAACCTTTTCTGGACAGGTTTTCACAAGTAATCTCCTAGAGAAATATTATGGTACCACGTACCAGCAAATTGAAGAGAATGGGGGAAAAATCTCCCTGACCGGCTATTCGGAGATGACGGATCTGCTGAAGGATGGACATGCCGATGTGGCCATGGCTATGACCGATGCGCCATCCTCCTTCATCATGGAGCTTAACGCGATGAAAAAGGTCCGTTTCTTAGAAGTTGATCCGGAAACGGCAAAGAAAGTGGAAGAAAGCAATCCCGGGTATGTTGCTGCCCAACTCCCTGCTAACACCTATGATGGACAGACTGAGCCGGTCAATACCATCGGTTCCTATACTGTGATGATGTTAAGTAATGATATCCCAGCTGAGTTGGCAGAACGGATTGCCAAAGCGATCGTAGAGAATAAGGATGAGTTGGCCCAATCGCAGCCATCCTTGAGCTTTGTAGATAAATCAACCTTGAAGGATGGGTTCAAGGGGGCTCCTGTTCACCCAGGTGTAGAGGCCTATTTGCAATAAGGGAAGGCAAGGGTGGAGAGAACGATCTCTGCCCGGCTTCCTTCTAAGAAAGGAGTGTTTCGATGATTCTGATTCAGCACGCGGATGCGACGCAACGACACTTGGATCGGGTCCGGAACGCATGCGAAGGACGCTATGAAGTGCTGTGGGCACAAGATTTCGATACCGATCGGATCAGAGAAGCAGAAATTTTATTTACATATGGCAAAGGGATGACAGTAGAGACCTTTCAGCGGATGCCAAAGTTGAAATGGGTGCAATTATCTGCCACAGGATTTGATCATATGCCAAAGAAGTATATTTTGGATCAAGGAATTTGGATGACTTCGGTTAAGGGTTCCCATGTTGAACCCATCGCTGAATATGCGTTTTCCTGTATGCTTTATTTCACACGCAGGATGGATGAATTTATCCAGCTTCAAAAGCAATCTCGATGGGACCGAACCTGCTTTCCCTCTGAATTATCAGGCAAGACGTTGGTAATTTTGGGAACGGGGCATATAGGAAGCGAAATAGCAAGAAAAGCAGAGGTTTTTTCTATGAAGACAGTTGGATTGAACCGAAGGGGAACGGCTGCTCCGTTCTTTCAGGAAACGTTTCCGCTGGATAAGCTGGAAACAGTCGTGGGTCAAGCTGATTATCTGATTCTTGCTTTACCTTTAACGGAACAGACAGACCAACTCATCGGCGATACAGAATTGGGATGGCTGAAGCGGGAAGCGGTGGTAATTAACCTGGGACGAGGAGAGCTGATGGAGGAAGAAGCGGCTCGTCGTGCTTTGGAAGCAGGGCGGATCAGAGGACTAGCTCTCGATGTATTCCATCAAGAGCCTTTGCCCAAGGAATCTCCATTATGGGGTACCCCTAGGCTGCTGCTTACTCCGCACATGGCTGCAAAGACCGATCGTTTTTTGGACCGCTGCCTGGATATCTTTCTAGAGAATTACCAGAGATACATCATGGGTGAAAAGCTAAGGAATTTAGCTGACTATCAGCAAGGTTATTAAGGAGGAATACGACATGAACTACGATGCTTTGAATTATCCCTATCCTTCTCAAAGAATGGCGGTCTATGCCAAAAAAGGGATGGTGGCTACTTCTCAGCCGTTGGCTGCCCAAGCTGGGTTGGATATTCTGAAAAAGGGCGGGAATGCCATTGATGCAGCGATTGCAACTGCTGCTTGCCTAACGGTAGTCGAGCCGACCTCCAATTCTATTGGAGGGGATTCCTTTGCTCTAGTTTGGACTAAGGGTGAGCTGCATGGATTGAATGCCAGCGGCCCTTCTCCAGAGGGGATATCTGCCGAAGAGCTCAGGAAGTCGGGATATCAGGAGATGCCTAAGCATGGATGGCTGCCGGTTACGGTTCCGGGTACACCAGCGGCTTGGGCAGCCCTATCTGAACGATTCGGCAAGCTGCCTTTTGCTGACGTGCTGCAGCCTGCTATCGAATACGCAAGTCAGGGGTATCCAGTCACTCCAACACTTGGCAAGTACTGGAATCAAGCTTATCATTCGTTTTGTAACGAGCTAAAGGATGACGAATTTAGCAACTGGTTTACCACCTTTGCTCCCAAAGGTCGCGCTCCACACATCGGTGAAATGTGGAGCTCCGAAGATATGGCCAAAACGCTGCAATCTATAGCTGAAACGCAAGCCGAGTCGTTCTACCGTGGGCATCTGGCTGAGGAAATGGACCGTTTTTCTAGGCAGTATGGAGGTTACTTGAGGAAAGAGGACCTTGCGAAATATAAACCTCAGTGGGTCAAGCCGATTAAAGTGAATTACAGGGGTTATGATGTATGGGAGATCCCGCCCAACGGACAGGGATTGATTACGCTTATGGCCTTGAATATGCTCAAGGGCTTTGACTTCTCCCACCGGGAGGATGTGGAGACCTACCACAAGCAAATTGAAGCAATAAAACTGGCTTTTGCTGATGGCAAGGCTTATATAACGGATCCAGAAAAAATGAAAACCACAGTTGAATCACTGCTTTCGGATTCGTATGCTGAAGAAAGAAGGGCCCTCATTGCAGACCAGGCTATATTGCCTGAAGCGGGCATACCACCCAAGGGAGGAACCGTTTACTTGGCTGCCGCGGACGGCGAGGGGAATATGGTTTCTTTCATTCAGAGTAATTATATGGCTTTTGGATCGGGGCTGGTTGTGCCTGGAACGGGAATCAATTTGCAGAACAGGGGAAGGAACTTCTCGCTTGATCCTGACCACCCGAATTGCCTAGAGCCGGGAAAGAAAACTTATCATACCATTATTCCTGGGTTTCTGACCAAGGATGGTCGAGCGATTGGACCTTTCGGCGTGATGGGAGGTTTCATGCAACCACAAGGACATTTGCAGGTAGTTATGAATGCTATTGACTTTCAGCTAAATCCTCAGGCTACACTAGATGCACCTCGCTGGCAGTGGGTGGAGGGTAAAAAAGTGCTAGTTGAACGAAAGGTGCCGGAGCATATTGTTCAAGCCTTATCAAGAAAAGGGCACGACATCGAAATTGCCCTGGATGTCTATCCATTTGGACGAGGACAGATTATCTGGAGGGATGAAGAGGGTGTTCTGAGCGCCGGAACAGAGTCCCGGACAGACGGTGCGATTGCTGCTTGGTAAATCTAAAGGCCTTAATCGATAGTTTAAATACAGAACCCAGGAGTTCATTCACTCCTGGGTTCTCTTTGCTCTTGGAAGTATTCTTTTAAAATAAAGAAGCTAGCTTTCTTACGCTCATGATAAGTGGGCATGTCCCACGGGTTCCAACGATAGGATACTTGATTTTTCTCGATGGTAGAGCTTGGCTGGTTTGTGACTTGTACCTGCACGGATATCCCCTCAGAGGTAGTTGCCTTTAATTCGTTGGCCTTGTAGGGATAATCCCATGCTTGATGGGTGCTGGGATCCGTATAACCTAGCATCATCCAAGGGATTCTTAGTTCGAGTATATTTTGATGACTGTACCAATCCGATAAACTATGAAACTCGGGGTGATTAGGATCGGTAATTCCAGATTTTAGAACTCCAATGGTAAGGTCTTCAAAGGGTACAGTTTCCTTCGTTTCGGGCAAGTATAGCTCTTTACTTAATGCCAATCTCCATGGCAGGAAGATCGCTTCACTCGCACTTTCATATGTGGAATCATGAAGCTTAACCATCTGGTCTTGGCTTTCACCAGGTTCCATTGCGATGACACCGAAATTGGCCTCATTCGTTAAACGATTGAACCATTTATCCCGCCGTTCTCTTGGCAATAAGAGGTCCATCGTGTTCCACGTGATCTTAAACCATTCATCTTGCCACGCAAAAACCACTCCGTCCCTACTAACCAACTCATGATGTACGGAGAAACGTCATGGTTATAAACAACGCTAGCATGTCCAGGCTTAGCTGGGCGATTCAAGTCTCCATTCGAAGCGCGAACCGCATCTATAATCTCTTGCATAAACTTCTCTCGAATGGCTGGAGTAAAGGCATCGTTTTCTTTATGATCTTCTCCAATAAGCTGCTCTTCCGGAGACCATATTCCATGAACGAGCCACAGCGGAGTTTCCTGTGTTTCATTAAATTCCTTGAGAGCTTCATAAAAGTGTGGAGGAAGAATGGTATAGATCCGGAAATACGTCCACATTCATTTCCTTCATCTCCTTAAACCAGCGAAGATAGTCTTCCTTCGTCGGAGTTCACCCGGCATATGACCAGGGGTGGTTGCGCCTAGATTCATTCCATTCCAAAACTGCCTCACCCATGTTTTTTCGTCGTAATAGGCTATGTCCTCATCAACCACGGAAGCCACTATCTTAACCCCCTGATCTTCATAGATGGAAGGAGAAAAGGAAGGGGTTGGATTCTCTGCTCGTTGAACGTCCTTTGGCTCAATAAAATAAGAAGTAAGCGTTCCAAGGAAACTCAAAATAAAACATAGTGGTATAATCGCTAAAAGGATCAACCTAAATACTTTCATTTTACAGAAGACCTACTTTTGTTTTGTCGGTTATCTATCATTCTATTCGAAAATAGGTATGGATCCAACCTTCTGGAAAATGAAAAATAGTGAACAGCAAACGGAGGTAAGCCCGATGGCACATAAAATACTAATGGTAGATGACGATCAGAACATCTGCAAAGCAACGAACATGTATCTACAAAAAGAAAGGTATATTGTTGATTTTGCTCAGGATGGAGAGGAAGCGTTGGCTCTATTCCATAAAACAAATTATGATCTTATTCTCTTAGATTTAATGCTGCCTAAACTAGATGGATGGGCTGTGTGTCGCAAAATCCGGAAGAGGTCGACTGTACCGATCATTATGCTGACAGCGCGAGGCCAGGGGCATGAAAAAGTAGAAGGCTTTCAACTAGGGGCAGATGATTACATCGTCAAGCCATTCGATCCTAATGAGCTATTGGCCCGCATAAAAGCTGTTCTTAGACGAACTAGCCAGGATACAAAGATTTCCTCGGCTCCTCCTAGTGATGTGATCACACTTGGGAATGTAGAAATCTCTCCAACCAGCTTCACAGTCAAACAGAATGGACAGACGCTAAAGGTTACCAAGAAGGAGTTTGAACTATTATTGTTTCTTGCACAGCACCCGAACCGCGCTTTCGAACGAAGTGAGTTGATCGAAAAAATATGGGGCTGGGACTTTGAAGGAGAAGACCGAGTCATTGATTTATATATTAAGAGACTTAGAGAAAAGATTAATGGGGAAGACAGCTGGCAAATCAAAACGGTATGGGGAGTGGGATACCAGCTGGAGGTCAGAAAGTAATGTTTAACACGATCTTCAGAAAAATGCTTATCTTTTCCCTGCTTATTAGTGTAGGAAGCCTAGCTTGTACATCTCTTTTCATTAGTTATCTTCTTGAGAAAAGAGTCTACGAGACTACGCGAGATCGATTAGCAGAGAAGGCTGAAGAATTGAATGAAGTCAGCCAACAATTTTTAGAAGGGAAAATGAACCGAGAAGCATTCCGAGATAACATTGTCAGGTTAGAGCAGAATGAAGATATCCAGGTTTCCATCCTATTAAAAGATCGGAAACCGTTGTTTGTTAGGGAAAATCCTCAAATTCAAAAATGGTTAAGGCAAGTGACGGACAAAAACTTGGCTCTTACACAGGTTACATTTACGATGCATAAAGATTTAGACATGTTCATCGCTGGGGTTCCTTTAATCGTTCAAGATCAAATTATAGGAGCCATCTTTTTGCATCAACCCGTCCAAGAAATTGAAGGTTGGATTGCTGAGATTAACAAAATCATAGCAGTAAGTGTTTTGGTATTGTTTATTCCGTTACTGGTGGTTTCCTATTTTCTTTCTAAGCGATTCGCAGCACCGATTACTTCCATGAGTAAAACCGTAAAGAGTATTTCACAAGGGGACTTTACGAAGAGAGTGGAAGTGAAAGGACAGGATGAGCTTGTCTCTCTTGGATTTCTGTTAAACAACCTAACGGACAAAATTGCCGTTGTGGAAGAAAGTCGCCGAAAATTTATTGGTGAAATCTCTCATGAATTGCGAACTCCTCTAACCACCATTCGGACCACGCTGCAAGGAATTCTCGATGGGGTAATTGACCCGCACGATAACCAAGAGTTATTGGATATTTCTATTGAAGAAATCGTTCGATTAAACAAATTAGTGGATGATCTAATTGATCTCTCAGCCTTCGATGAACGTGTGGTCCAATTGCAAAAGAACGATGTTTCATTAACAGATCTGCTTAGTGCAAGCATCAAGCAGTTTGAGCTTAAGGCTGCCGAAAAAAATATAATCGTAGAAAAGTGGCTAGAACCTAGAGTTTTTGCCTTTGTCGATGAAAATAGATTAAAGCAAGTGTTTGCCAATTTACTAGATAACGCGATTAAACATTCAAAAGAAGGCTCTAAAGTTACCGTTGGCTTGTCAACAAAGGGTAAGAAATCTGTTATTGAATTTACGAACTATGGACGAGAAATCGCTGAACAGGACCTTCATCAAATCTTTGATCGCTTCTATAAAGCAGACAAAAGCAGAAGTGAAAAAGGCAGTGGTCTTGGTCTTACTATTACCCAACACATTGTGACCTTGCATGGCGGGTTGATCGATGTAGTCTCTAACAAGGAAAGGACCACTTTTAGGGTAGAGCTGTGAACCAACGGAAAAATGACATAAAAAAGAAATATATTTCGTGTAATCTAACTTAAAATCTGTTTGAATAGGAGCCAGCTGGATGAGAAAAACCTTACTTGTTTTCATATCAACTTTTTTATTATGTTCGAGTCTTCATACCTATGCAGAAGAGGGGAAGCAGTCAAGCTTAAAAGAGTCAATGGAACAAGCTAGGATCAAGGAACAACAATATGATGAAAAGAAGATGAAGAGACTAGCTAATCAACTCGGAATTGACATACAGGGATTGAATAGAAAGCAAGCAGTTCAGGCTATTCTAGAGGCGAAAAAATTAAAGGCCATTACTTTGAGAGAAAAACAGTTATTAATCAAGCTTGGTGTAAGCGATAGACAAAAATTAGCTCAAGAACTTGAGCAGAAGCAAAGACAAACCTTGAATGAAATGGCTCTAAGGCTTGATGTTGATATTACGAATCTTTCCAATAAGGAAGCAAGAGAATTACTGAAAAAGTTGACGGAAGAACGGAGGCAAGCCCAGCTAGAAACATTAGCGGCAAGATTACAAGTCGATATTACAGGCCTTGAACATAAAGAAGCAAAGGAAAAGCTTAAGCAGGCAATAGATTTAAACAAGTGGCAGTTTGTAAAAGAAACAGCACAAAAGCTCGAGGTCGATATTGAAGGGCTAGCCTATCAAGAAGCGCTAAAGCTGACTAAGACAGAGCTGAAAAAAGAGCAAAGAAAGAAACTAGAACAGCTTGCAGCGCAGCTTCATATCCGTATTAAGGGATTATCAAATGAAGAAGCTTTAGAACTTGTTAAGAAAGCGCAGAAATAAAACAATGAAAAAGCTTCTGTTTCTCCTGTTCATCCTAATCGCAAGTGGTTGTTCAGAGCAACCAATTCAAATGAAAGAGCAAGATGCAAAAATAAGTACTGTGCTTAAAGAGAACGAAAACACTCCTAAAGAAAAGGAAGATACCCCTTCTACTCAGCTAGAGGAAGAAAAACCAGTGGAAAACAAGGAATCCCAAACTATTTCCGCTGGAACTGAAGCTAGTGAAATTGATAGCGCAATAAAAGAAGTAGAATCCCTGGAACAACAAATTAAGGGGTTAGAACAGCATGAAGAAGAACAAGGACAACTGGAAGAACTAACAAATGAGTATGAGGAAGAACTTAGTGAAATGGAGGAGCTTTCAGAAAAACTAGCAGAACTAGAAAGCATCTCTAAAGAGTTAGACCAAATGGAAGAACTAGAAAAAGCATTAGATGAGCTAGAGGAGCTTATTGAGGAGTAAAAATTCGCCAGGCGGACAGGTGCCTAGCGAATTTTTCTTGTATAGAAGTGTCTTTACTACTTGCTAATCAATGTTGCGATCTCTTCCTTTTGCTTTAGAATCTCAGCTTTTAGTGAAAGAATTTCTTCTGTTAGTTTAGCCGCTTCTGCTAAGGAACTCTGAACAAATGCTTGATCCGACTTATTTTCTTTTGCTTGCTTAAGAATCGTTTTTATTCGCTCTCTTTTTTGCTTTACGAATTCTCGGTTTGCTTTTTGAGCTTCATTTATTGGTTTTACTTGTTCTTTTATAGGCTTTATTTCTGTCTTAAGTTGTTTCATTTCATCGAGCTGTAACTTGATCGCAGCAAGTTTGGATTGAATAGCCTCTTGGTTGGCCTTCATTTTCGCTTTAAGTTCCGCTACTTTTTCAGTATCCTTCGCTTCTTTTGCTGCTTTTAGTTCTTTAACTAGAGCTCGGTTCGCTTCTTTAAGCGGTTTTACTTCTGAAAGAACCGCCTTCACTTGAGATTTAACCTCGTCTGATAGAGTAGCTTTAAGGGCATCTCTTTGTTGCTTGTTTAGTTGAGTTTGGTTTTTTAGAGATGCATTTAACGCCTTGCTTTGCTCACGCAGGGATTGTAAAGCCTGGAATTCAGCACTTTCTTTAATAGGTGTGACTTCCTCTGCTCCAACCACTGTAACACTGCCTATTAATAATCCAGCAACTACTAACGAAGGCAAAAAACCTTTTTTCATTCTCATTTCCTCCTCTATTTTTAGTAAGGTATCTTGTACTTCCCTAGTATAAAGTTCAATTATGTCGTTTTTATGTCACAGCTGAATGATTTACGCGTGTACCTCGTAACAGAGGGGCTTGCCCGGTGTGGCTGGGTGGTGAATCAGGGCGGACGTACGATGTCTTATTACTCCACTTTGTGATATAAGATCACTACCATTCCGAGAACTTAGCAAGAGGCTTTCGTCCCTCCTATTAGTTATATCAGCGGAACCAATGTCCGGCAATTATCATGCCACCACAGCCACTGAACGTTTATTTGTAATCCATTTCACCACCTCCTTTACAAAAGAATTACAAAATTAAACAATTAACTTTATAAATTATTATTATAATTTACATTGGCGTTTTGGTATCGAATACCAAGATAAAATAGAATAGAGAAGGAGTTGGAATATGAAGAGGCGTTGGCTTTCAAGTCTACTGTCAGTTACCCTACTAAGTTCATCGGTGCTCAATGTGGCCTACGCAAGAGAGGGGAGTGCCCAGTCATCTTCTCCCGTTTTCCTGACGGAGATTTATCCGGATGACAAATCAAACAGTCACATCAGCGGCGCAGGTTCAAACGATCTATTTGAATTTATTGAGATCTACAATAACGCTGGTGAGAGTCTAGCATTTAATGACCATTACAAGATTCGCTACAACTATAATACCAATGTTAAAGATTTGAGAGTAACGGATGTGGTCTATGCGGATCAAGAGCAGGTCACGATTCCGGCGAACAGCCCAGCCGTACTGTGGGTAGAACGTACCAGCAGCAAGATTACAGAAGATGCCAATAATTTGACGGAAGCAGATTTTAGGCAATACCATGCGGTTCCGGATCATGTTCCAGTTTTTCGATTGAGAGGCCAGGATGGATTGAATAATACCGATCGTGGCTTTTATATCACACAAAAAAGTGACAACAACGCCATTCTCAGTGAGATCTACTATACAGCCGATGATGTGGGTGACGGAAAAAGCTTACACCTGAAGGTGCCGGCCACTGGAATAGCGATGGTGAAGCACAGACAAGAGGCTAGTCCAACGGCAGGCGTTGTTGAGCTAGAACAGCTTCAGCTTCAGGAGCCTAACCAATCACCTGTTATAACGCATCAACCTATGGTATCTGTAGAAGGTGGTCAACCGGTAAAAGTGACGGCAACGGTGATCGATCCAGAACAGGATACGTTAACTGTAAAGCTCTATTATAAATCCAGCATCAACACGCCATATCATGAAGCACGTATGGAGTCAGATGGGACTGAAGGTCAGTATGCCTTTACTATCCCTGCGGGAGAATTAACCGGAGAGCGTATCTATTATTACTTAGAAGCTAGCGATCAGGTCAATCTTGTAAAGTCTGAAGACTATGAAATCCCAGTTGGACAGCCGCCTGCTGGAGGAACTGCTCCTCGAGTGCTTATTACAGAATTGCTTCCAAATCCGGCAGGAGATTACCGGAAGGGTAGCGGAAACCAATACGAGTACCTAGAGCTTTACAATAACTCAGATGAGGTATTGAATTTAAAAGGTTATACATTGTTTTATCTATATCCGGGGACGACGAAGCCTAAAAAATGGACCATTCCAAGTGATACGGCCATCCAACCCTATCATTCAGCGGTTATCTGGTTCGCAAGGGAAGCGATTGCTGATGGTTTTACATCCGTAGATGATTTTAATACACACTTTAACACAGTGCTTCAAGAGAACGATGTGATTTTCTATGATAATCGCAGCTCGGATGATTTCAACTTGCCGAATAGCCTCCAACGGGGTTTTGCCTTGTCAAGCACAGAGGATCTGAAGGATACCATTGTCGAAGCTTGGTATGATCCGAGCACACCGACTAGTCCCGATCGCTTGGTCAATGACGTGCGTAATGCGGTTGTTCGTTTCACTTACTCAACGTCTGGTACGCGAATGGAGCGTCTGGATACACGAGCCTACGGTACTCCAGGGAGTGTAGAGGTAGGACAAGTCCCTCCTGTTGAAGGGATCGATATGGTGGCTCCAACTCTTCAATATCACCAATCTGCTTATACAGTAGGCAAGAGCAAGCCGTATAATGTAAAGATTACGAGCAATGAGCCGTTATCGAGAGCTGAAGTGCTTTATGGACCATCATCAAGCGGGTTAAACGAGCTGACTCACCGCATACCGTTGGAATTAAAGACAACCTCTGGTTCCTCCTATGTCTATGAAGGAACGATCCGAGAGGAGGAATTAGGAGACTATCGTTATATCGTTGAGGCGGAAGATGAAGCCGGTCATCGGACTCGCGTGCCTTATAATTCAAGGGGTAGTGTCTTTACCGTTGTGGAATCAGAGCTCGACACTACCTTGCCTGAGCCAGGACTGTCCATGAAGAACGGCGAGATCCTGAGCGGGAAGGCAGAGCTATTCGCCTATGGAAGAAGCAGTGAGGATCAGATTGACGTGTTGTTTGACGGACAATCTCTTAACCTGCGACCGGCATTGCCAGGGCAAGCTCAATTCCTTTTCCAAGCCAGAGGCATTGATCAAATCTACCAGACCTCTGCGAGTGCGAAAGCACCTAACGGTGAAGGGGAGTTCTTTGGTCGCGTTCTGCCGAAGTATGTGGAGGGGGCATGGCATACGTTTGACTTATCGCCGCGATACTTTGTGTCTGCCTCGACTGTGTCGATTCACTCTGGGAACGAGAATGTTCCGTATGACTTGAGTACGCATGAGCTTTACTTTAATAAGACGAATTTCGATGATCTGGAAGTGAAGAACATCCATTTGATCCTTCCGGACGGAACGATGATCAAGCCAGACCAGATACAAAACTTCTTGGGTGACCTATCGAGGACAACGGTAGAGTACAAGGAGAATACGTACTATGGTCTAGGCGATGGCAGCGCCCCTAACAATACGAACATGAAAAAGCCGCTGATCAGTGAATTTGAGTTTGCCATTCCAGCTGAAAAATATTTGGCTAGGTATGCGGAACTAGATACGGCAGCTTTAACCGATGGAACCTATTCTTTAACCATGAGCCTAAAAGATGAAGTCATCGAAACGATCAACGTCACGGTGGATAATACGAAGCCGATCATTGACGGAGTGGAGTACGCGCCAGGACAAATGATCGCACCATCCATGAAGCTTAAAGGCTCCATTCGCATGGAAGCCGTGGCATCGGATAATCTTACAGGCATTGTAAAAGTTGAAGGCAAACTGGATGGAAAGCCGATCGCATTCCCATACGAAACGTCATCGGCGACCCTAGCTTCAGGGGAGCATACGATTGAAGTCACGGTATATGACGGGGCTGGAAACCAAGCGACCGAGAGGGTAAAGTTTCAAATCGAAGAGGAAAAGCCTAATGAGCCGTCTCAGGTTCTTCCATCCGATTTAGCCACTGGGGTCGATCGCAATACTAGACTTCAGGCGACGGTGACAGATCCAACAGCCGATTCGTTGAAGGTTGAATTCTTGGAAGCGACCAAGTACGACTTTGCCAGAAATGAAAATATCAGTGGATTCGTCCATGTTGCCGATCGAGAGCCTCCGCTCACCGTAGCTCCTGCTGGTGAATCAGAAATGAGTGCGGAAGCAGCAACAAAGGTGGCTCGTCCGGATGGGGAATATCTATGGACGGATACGCAAGCAGGCTTTCCTTATCATCGCTTTGAAGTTGAATTAACTGAAGACCAATTGCACGCAGATAGTACGGTAGAGCTATATTGGAAAGGAAAAACCCTTCCGGGAAGAATTGTTACCCTCTATGCCTGGGATCACAACGAAGAAAAGTGGATAGCTCTTAAATCCACTACCGGCGATTCAACTGAAAGCGAAATCGTTCTGTCCGCCGATATTGACGCCGCCCGTTTCGTGAAGGATAACAAGATTCAGGCGATGGTACAGGATGAAGTGAAGCAGGCCAATGAGCCGTTCACACTTCTTTGGGTATCTGACACGCAGTATTATGCCGAGTCCTATCCGGACGTGTTCGATACGCTGGGGGACTGGATGGTGGATGAGTACAACCAAGGAAAATTTGAGTACGTCATTCATACCGGAGACCTTGTCAATCGCGCGAACATCGAATCGCAATGGGAAGTAGCGGATCGAAATATGAAAAAGCTAGATGACGCCGGAGTGCCTTATGGAGTGTTAGCGGGTAATCACGATGTTATCACCAATGGTCTGGACTACACGATGTATGGAAAATACTTCGGCTCCAGTCGTTTTTCCAGCAAGCCTTGGTATGGCGGTGAGATGGATAACAATCGAAATCACTACGACTTAATCTCATTTGGCGGTCATGACTTTATTATGCTCTATCTCGGGTTTGGTACTGAGGATACGCAGGAAACAATCAATTGGGCTAACGAAGTGCTGAAGAAGCATGCCGATCGCATGGCGATCATCGGAATGCATGCCTATTTAGAGAATAATGCTACCTTGTCCAAGATGGCGCAAAACGTGTTCGACCAAATTGTTGAGCCGAATGAGAATGTACGCATGGTACTATGCGGCCATTATCATGGAGCCAATCGCAAGGTGAAGACGCTGACCAATAAGGATGGCAGTACAAGACAAGTGGTTGAAATGCTCGCAGACTACCAAGAAGGACCTAACGGTGGAGATGGCTATGTCCGATTGCTCCAGTTTGATCCAGTTTCAGGATTGCTTGATGTCGATACGTATTCCCCATATAAAGATGACTACAATTATTTTGATGAGGGAGATATCGACGATTTTACGCTAGACTTCCAGTTCCGCGATATTAACAAGCGTGTGGCAACGGATTATTTTGCCGTTAACGTATACCATTCCAATTTGATCGGATCTGTAGAAGATGTGGTATCCGGAACAACAGTCTCTACTCCTTGGAACGACTTGAATCCAGGTCAAACTTATTACTGGTACATGTCAATCTCCGATGACTATGGGGCAAAGCGCAGATCTGCCATTTATGGATTTACAACGCAGGACAGCACTTCGGTCTTGTCCCTTGCCGGTCCATCTCAAGTTCAGGCAGGACAGGAGGTTCATATGAGCATCCAGTTGCAGAATGTACAGGATTTATATGGTGCAGCATTGACGCTAAACTATGACCCTCAAAAACTACAAGGTATCGAGATTCTACCAAGCGAATGGCTCACCGGTGCTGAGATTACCAATGAAATCGACAGCACTCAAGGGTTAGTTCGCTTCGCGGTGACGAAGCTGGGCGTAACGGAAGGAGTCTATGGAACAGGCACTCTTGACTGTTCGATTCAAGGTGCTGGATTCCGCCTCAGGAGAAGTGAGCATTACACCGGAGGAAGGGAAAATTCGGCTGGCCAACAGTCACAATCAACCGATCCCAATCGAGATCAGCCCATACCGCTTTACCGTCGTCGCTTCTGAGACCGTTACAGGAAGTGTCTATCTCCCTTCCACTCACCATTTGAAGAACTTAAGCCAGTTCTCTGTCAAGATGTATCATGAGAATGGATCACTAGTGGGAGAAACCACAACGAATGAGAAGGGACAATATAACCTGCGTGCACCTATGAATGGAAGCTATACGGTGGAAGCATGGAGAGAAGGCTACAAGAAGGCACAAGCAAGCGTGAACACGAAGGAAACTAAAGTCGCTCCAGGCATGGTCGTTTATGTAGGGGACTTTAATGAGGACGATAAGATCAATACAGAAGATATTGTGAAGATTGCTAGATCCTTCGAGAAGAGTCCGCTTAACGAGCTATCCATCTTCGATGTCGATGCCAATGGTCAAATTGATCTGTACGATGTCGTGGCTGTAGCGCGCAATTTCTTAAAGTAGGATTTAAAGATGTGGAGGCTGCCCCTTAAGTTTGGTCACTTAAGGGGTATTTTTTATTCAGGTTCGAGTGATTTCTAAGAGGCCATTTGGGTGGAGGGGCTTACTCAAGATTGGAAATAGGGGCTTTTCACTGCTTCATCCAATCTATAGTAATGAACTCTTTGTTTCCCTGATACTGGATGGAGGACTCCTTTCTGAATCAGTTTTAATAGGATCTTTTTTACAGGCTTATAGCTTAAATCTAGTAAAGTGCAAAGTTCTGTGTGGGTCATTACATCGTCCTTTTTTAGGGCGAAGCGAATGACTTCTTTTTCCAGATAGTTCAGTGGGAGGTGAGAGAGTTCGTCTCCAAACAATTTCCCAATGAGCTGTTGGATGGTTTGTTGGCTCTGGCGGGGCTTATCTGTGATTTGGTCATATGAAAATCGAAGTACAAACCACCCGTCGATGACAAGCTGATTCTGTCGCTCAAGTTGGTCGGTAAATTGCCATCGAGTAATGTTCTTCAAATGAGGACCAAAGCCATCTACCTCGATGCAGATCTTGATACCATGACGAATATAGGCAAAATCCAGATATCTTGTCCCATCCTTGAAGTCAGAGATTTCGTATTCTGGGTGCAGGTGTTGGAAATTGCGAAAGAGGGGCCACCAAACGTTTTTTAAAAACATCATCTCCGCATTGGCATGGCCTTCTGTTAATCGACGGAGCCTTTCGCCGTTCCTGGCTGCTTGATGAGCATTTAAAAAGTTAGAATATTGCTCTTCAAATTGCATTGCATACCTCCTTTTGTAATATGTAATGAAGTCCCTAGGTTCAGTTCAGGGGCTTACTTTAATATTTTACCAAATAAGCTGGGGTTACAGGATTGATCTTTAGTGGAAATTCTCCACTTACACCCTGTAGATCCAGCTGCTAGTGGTGATTACGGCTTAGCCCCCTAAGTTTGGACACTT
>NZ_SDLI01000023.1 GCF_004123195.1 Ammoniphilus sp. CFH 90114 | reverse complement strand
AAGCTAAGAAACCATTTATTCACAACAATTTCCATACTACACCCCCTCAAAGATAACCCGATTGTAAAACATATACCTTAAAAAAACCTTAAAACGCAAACTTTTTTACAAGATTGCAAGAGAAGAAGGATTAAATACGACAATGCAAATAAGCCCCCTTCGAACGAAGGGGGCATCACTTTCACACTTTATTTATCCGCGAAAAAGACTCTTGTTTCATCGTTGTAATCACATGTTCTATCTATAAAATCTGACTCAAGAAGCGCTGTGTTCTTTCATGTTGCGGATTCTCAAATAATAGCTTTGGGGTACCTTCCTCAATAATGCGTCCTTCGTGCATCACGATTACCCGATCAGCTACTTCCTTGGCAAAGCCCATTTCATGCGTCACGACGATCATGGTCATACCCTTTCGTGCTAGCTCCTTCATGACCGCCAGGACTTCGCCGACCAATTCGGGATCAAGGGCTGATGTAGGCTCATCAAACAGCATAATACTAGGTTTCATAGCGAGGGCTCGCGCAATCGCCACTCTTTGTTTTTGTCCCCCGGATAATTGATCCGGATACGCATCTGCCTTATCTGATAAACCTACTGTGATCAGGAGTTCTTTGCCATAGGCAATCGCTTCATCCCGTCCAACCTTTTTGACATGGATCGGTGCCTCAATGATATTTTCGAGTACAGACATATGCGGAAAGAGGTTGAAATGTTGGAAAACCATTCCGACATTTTCACGAACCTGATTTAAATTGTCTTTTCTCGGGTCTATTTTGTTCCCATTGATAAAGATTTCACCTTGATCCGCAGTCTCCAGAAAATTTAAGCACCGGAGAAGCGTGCTTTTTCCAGACCCACTCGATCCAATGAGGACAACCACTTCGCTTTTCTCTACTTTTAGATTACAGCCTTTGAGAACATGGAGACTCGAAAAAGATTTGTTAAGATTTTTTACTTCAATCATCACTTGGTTCATGCACTAGCTCCTCCCTTACCAACGCTCATACGGTGCTCCAGCTTATTTACCATATAGGTAAAGATCATGATGAGAATTAAATAGTATATACCCGCGATGGTGTAGGCTTCGAACTGCATGAACGTTCGAGCCGCGGTTGATTGCGAAACCAAGTAGAGCTCTTGAAAGCCAAGCAACCCTACTAGGGAGGAATCTTTTAAACTAATGATAAATTGATTTCCAAGAGAGGGAATTGCAAGTTTTAAGGCTTGTGGCAGAATAATCCTTCGCATCGCCAGCGAATAGGGCATTCCTAGAGACCGAGCTGCCTCCATTTGCCCCCGATCAATCGACTGAATAGCCCCACGGAAGATCTCCGCGATGTAAGCCCCCGTATGAATCGCAAGAGCAATTGCACCTGCCCAGAAATCAGATAGCAAGATGAGCTTTACAATCCCAAAGTATAACACCATAATTTGTAGAAGGAGTGGGGTACCACGAATGACTGTAATATAGACTTTTGCTATTCCTGATAAGATCTTTGAATCTGAAATACGAAAGAAGGCAAAAACCATCCCGATGAAAATAGCGATAACTAGAGAAACAGCCGTGATTTGAACGGTTAATACAGCTGCTTTTAAAAATCCAAACCACGTTTCAGAAAACAATTCAATAAATCCACTCATGTTGTGCCTCCGTCCTCCATAGCTTGTACAGTGCCTGTTGATCACTGTCCTTGGTAACAACTTGAAAAAAAAATGCGCAACATCTCCTGCTGCGCATCCCCAATAGAAACTAGTTGGAAGTCGATAACATATCTTTGTTAAACCACTTCTTGCTAATTTCTAAGTGCGTTCCATCCTTTTTCATATCATCCAAGGCTTGGTTAATGGCATCGAGCAAAGCTTGGTTTCCTTTTTGCACAGGGATTCCGCATTCATCAACAAACAATGGCTCACCAACGGGCACAGCAGGGAGTTGACTGGTCTCAATGGCATTCATTCCGATACCCAGATCAGTGATGATTACGTCAACACGCCCCTCATTTTTCAGTTCCTGTAAAGCAAAGAGATCGGACTCATATTCTTTGACCTTTCCTTCAGGACCGACTAATTTATCTGCCAAATCCTTGTAAGTGGAGGCGGTGACTACTCCCACGACCTTTCCTTTCAGATCTTCTTTGCTCTTGATTCCCGCTGAATTCTTTTCGTTGACGAACATAACGGCCTGTTGAAGAAGATAGGGTTGAGAGAAATCAACCTGTTCTTGACGCTCCTTCGTAATGGACATCCCGCCGATAATCGCATCGTACTTTCCTGCCTTTAGCCCTTGTAGGATCGACCCCCATGGTGTCTGTACCGGGACGGGTTCAAGCCCTAGCCTCTTGCTGACCTCCACTGCGATGTCCACGTCAAATCCGATTAGCTTATTGTCACCGTCCGTGTAGTTATACGGTTTCGCCATTCCGCTTAAGGCAAACCTTAGTTTACCATCCTCTGTCAACTTAAACTTAGCAGCCTCTGCCGGCTTTGCAGGATCTTCCTTCGTCACTTCCTGGCTTGTACCACAGCCAAACAATAATAATGAGGAAGCAAGAATCATACTACATAGAGCAA
Source organism: Ammoniphilus sp. CFH 90114 (assembly GCF_004123195.1). Taxonomy (NCBI): domain Bacteria; kingdom Bacillati; phylum Bacillota; class Bacilli; order Caryophanales; family Paenibacillaceae; genus Ammoniphilus; species Ammoniphilus sp. CFH 90114. The sequence goes on along the minus strand of NZ_SDLI01000023.1, from coordinate 34,361 downwards.
CTAGTTTTTTCTTCATGGTTAAATCCTCCCCTTAATATGAAAATGTTAATTACTGCTGCGCATAATGGTAGATTTCTCTACCTATTCTTGCTATAGCATCGAGAGCAACGATGGCGTCAACATCTTTGGAAAGAACTGTAATCGTCATCGTTCTCTGGCCTATATAGAAGATACCGACGTCGTGCTGGGCACCAGTATCCCAACCTGTTTTATTGGCTAATTGCCATGATGGAGGTTCACCAATAAACGCTGGATTATGGGCGGAAAGATAGGCTGGTAAGCCATTACGGATCTGCTGCTTCTTAAGAATGTTGATCATTTGTTGGCAAGCCTTGTGTGAAAGAAAGCTTCCAGTTGCTAACTTTTTTAGGAGTAAAGAAACATCTGCTGCTGTGATCCTATTTTTCTCTACTATTTCTGCTGGGTAGACCATCAACTTCCTATGAAACTGGCTATCTAACATTTCCAAATCTGCCATCGTTTGCTGAACTTGTTTGGTCCCGACTAAATCAATTAGTAAATTCGTAGCCGTGTTATCGCTTTGGATGATCATGAGCATAAGGAGATCATAAACAGGCAGTTGAATTCCCGGAGAGAGATGCTGTAAGACTCCAGATCCCCCGACGAGATCTTCTCTTTTTAAAAGGACCAGATCACTTAAACTCAACTGTTGTTTTTCTACTTCTGCAAAAACAGCCGCCATGATAGGAATCTTAATAATGCTTTCGGCTGTAAAAGAAACTTGTTCTCCATATTCCAAGCGCAATTGATGATTCAAATCCTCTGCCACGATTCCCCAAGTACCGCCAGCGTCCTCAATAATGTTCAGCAACACGCTTTTTAAAACATCCATGTCTATTGCCCTTCCTTTCTCCCCCGGCGAATGACCTTTCCAGCTGTTATCCCTGTATATTCATGATTCAGTACGGCAATCTCTCCATTAACCAAGACATGATGGATACCAATAGCCAATTGAAGAGGGTTTTCATACGTTGCACGATCAATTACCGTTTGGGGATCAAAAACAGTAATATCCGCCCAATTTCCCTCGCGAAGAATTCCTCGGTCATGCAATCGCAAAAGCTGTGCAGGGGCACTCGTCATTTTACGAACGGCCTCCCAGATGGGAAATGCCTCTTTCTCCCGGGCATAACGCCCTAATACCCGCGGGAAGGAGCCATATAACCGGGGATGCGGCTTGCCGCCAAAGACTCCATCCGAACCAACCATTTGCAACGGATGCTTCATCACATCCATCACATCTTCCTCTACACCCCAGTGAATAATCATCGTCACCACTGCATTTTCTTCAATTAATAAGTCAAAGGCGGCTTCCGCAGGCTCAACTCCTCGCATCTTTCCGATCTCCACTAAATTATGCCCCTCAAATTCACGGTTTTTTTCCGAGGCAACGGAAGCAATTACAATATTTCCCCAGCCATTATTTCGGACCGTATTATCATATTCCGCATTATGCAGCAACTCATGTTTCACTCTTTCACGCACATTTGGATCTTTTAGTCGCTCTAGCATTTCGACTGTTCCGCCATTATGCATCCATGGAGGCAGGATCGCTTGGAAAACGGTAGAAGCCGCGGTATACGGATACTGATCAAACGTAATCTCAATACCTTCAGCACGCCCCGCCTCTAACTTGGCCAGAGCAGGCCCAAGTTTATCGCGGTTAATACTGCCACAAACCTTAAAATGGGAGACATGGAGACGAACCCCTGATAGTCGGGCCACATCAATGACTTCGTCTAAGGCTTCCAGGGAAAGATTACTTTCATTTCTAATGTGGACGACAAAACAACCATCATATTTTGCAGCACCTTTACAGATTTCCACGAGCTCTTCTCTATTGCTATAGACGCAAGGAGGATATTGGATGCCGGAAGAAACACCAAATGCCCCCTGCTTCATTCCTTCCTCTACAAGTTCCCGCATCTGCTGGATTTCCTGCTTGGTTGCTTCCCGCCCTTCAAAACCCATCACAAGGGTTCGAACCGCGCCATGAGGCACCAAATAGGCTGAATTACCACACATTTTATTATTTTCCAAAAACGATAGATACTCATCAACCGTATTCCATGGCCAATCCCCAATATCCCCGTTTAATCCCTTTAATTGTTTCTGCCATAGGGGCTTCGTCGCTTCGGATACTGGGGCAACAGAAATTCCGTCTTGTCCAAACAACTCGGTAGTAACTCCTTGCAAAACTTTAATTTTGTGGACTTCTGGCTTGATACATAATAAGTCCGAATGAACATGCGGGTCAATAAATCCCGGCGAAACAACTAAACCTTTTGCATCCAACTCTAATTTCCCCTGAGCATCGGTTAAATCAGATAGGCTTGCTATTCTTCCGTTCTGGATACCGACGTCTAACCTCGTCCATGGGTTTCCAGTTCCATCACAAACCATGCCGCCACGAATCAGGATATCAAACATTTTTCGTCTCCTTCTCTTGTTGGTTTTTTATTTTTTACTACATAGGTAATTTCAAGTCATATAGCTGGCGAGGCCGTCCCTTACTTACCGGCTGTTCTTCGCCTACAACAACCGCTAAGTCACTTTGCTCCAGTTTACTGAGAATTCTGCGTGCACTTCTTATGGTAATCTGAAACCCATTTGCAAGCTCGACAGCTGTCACCTTGGAACTCCCATGATTTTCGCAATAAGAGATCATCTTGTTTATCGTTGCCACACTCAGGCCTGCCTGACGGGCAATCTTTATCCGCTCTGGATCGTCGGTTCGAACCGAATAGACCAATCTGTATTCTTCCCCCACAGGGCCATCAACGTATCCATCCTGCATGACAATATAGCAATTCCCACCCCCGCTAGATTTAGCTTTTGCCAACGCTTCTCGCGCCTTACTTTCCGCTTCATTTGCCGTTCGGCCTAACCCGATTCCTATGCTCACGGTTAAATTCAATTGAGAAATAATCTGGTCAAGCAAAGGACTGCAGCTAAAATGGTTAGTTGTTCGCTCCATTACCCCACGGGTCGTTACAAAAGTAATCTCGTCGCGATCAGACCAATTCATCAGAGCTTGGGTCTCTTCCTTGTAATCGAGCAAAATCTGTTCCAGTTCCAATTTTTTTCGCTGAATCTCATATTCGGAGGAACTTCTTTTTTTCGAAAAGTTATCCACATTTATAATTCCGATCGCTAACTGCGTATCACTAAGATGAACATTCTCCCCTTCTAGTTGAGCCCGTTGTAAGCCATCGTGAATCATCGATTTGGTTGGGAAAATTCGGTAGCAAGGCACCCCTAATTCGACCAAATTCTTATATACGGAAGCTACGCTGGTAAGAACGGCATCGACCTTCTGATCCATCCATAAATCATAATGAAACTGCATGATCTCATCCGTTTCCAGCCCAATGTTGTATTCTTTTACATACATCTGATCGACTATAATATCCAGCTCTTCCAGTCTTTCTTCAACTTCTTCCTTCGTTAATATATCAATACTAAATTTCAAGCGATCACCCTGATACCGGTTGAAATGCTGCCTCAACAATTGAAAAAAAACGCGGTATAGACTCGCTCCAGTATGAGGCAGATAAATCATAGGCTTCTGCGTTTTTACTTTTTCACAAGCAATTTGATAAGGAATAGGACCGGCAAATAGTAATACATCCACTTGGTTTATACATTGTTCTACCAGATCGCTTGTTTCACCAACTTCTTTATACCCAAATGAAAGCAATTTCAGAGATGGATAAGCTTTAGAAACGTTAATGATCTCGATCATGAAATCATCAGGGGCAATAATAGCAACCTTGATTTCCATTAACACACTACTCTTTTCTAATATTTTTTAATCTACATACTATTTTGATTACTATGCTACATGAGTTATTATTATAGGTCAACGACCGTTAGTGGACCTTAATACTTTTTAACTAGGAGTGTCTGAGAAACGCCCCCCTTCCTCTCCTCATAATTTATTTATACTAGTTGCAATATCTCATCGCCTTTTCCTTTTACATTAATAGAACGACAAATACCCCCCCACTCAAAACATATATGTTTGAGTGAGGAGGTTATATTTTAACGCTTTACACCCTTAACAGGGTGCAGGTTTTTCGTTCCTCTTACTTCTCTGGCACAACCAGCTTCTGCGCAGGGTAAATCAAGTTTGGATTCTTGAGCTTGTTTAGCTTATGTAGTGCCTGCCACGTTGTACCATATTCCCTAGCGATTTTGCTTAACGTGTCTCCCGCTTGAACAACATATACGTTAGTCGTTGGCTGTTTCTGTTCCGTTACAACTGGAGCAGGTTGAGCTGGCTTTACAGCTTCCACTGGCTGTGGAGCTTCCACCGCCATGGCTTCTACTACAATGCGTCCTTCTGTAGCAGGCGTAATGGCTCCCTTTGCTTTAATATATTGGATGACGGCTTCATCTAAAGCAGGGAAGTCCCCGGTATAAGCCAAGTCCTTAAACATGGTATAGTTGTCCCCGCCAGCAGCCATAAAATCATTGGTCGCCATGGAGTACGTTTTATTCAGGTCAATCGGCTGGCCTTGGATCATGATCGAATGAACGCGTTCCCCAACAGGCTTGGTGTCGTCAATCTTATAAGTCAATCCAGCTACGTGTGCGAAGGCCCCATGGTTTGCTGGATATCCGCTCGCTCCATTTTCCAGTGCAGCTTTTACATCTTTTCCCGTGATGTCTTTGGTTTGAATATAGTTTCCAAAGGGAAGAACCGTGATTACTTCTCCCTTCGTGATTTCCCCGGCATCAATGGAGGCACGGATTCCCCCGCCATTGGTAATCGAAAAATCAGCACCCGTCGCATCTAGCATAGCATCTGTAATCAAGTTCCCGAGGTTGGTTTCCCCTTTGCGAACTTGGTCACGCTCACCGTCAAGGGCAGCCGTTGTATTTCCGACCACTTCAGCAAGAATCGCTTTCTGAGTGGTTTCTACTTCCTCCATCACGGTCTGAACTTTTGCATCCGGTTCAATCGTGGCCGTTTCTTCTTTTGTAATCAAATTATTATTCAAGCTGGTTAATTCCTTGCCCTTGAATTCCAGCTCCACCACGCCCAAGTTCTTAAGGTACTCGCCGGCACTTACGATTTTCGTCTTGCTCACACCGATATTATCCATCGTGTGGCTGTGGCCATCGATAATTAAATCAATCCCAGGAGCCCCTTCTGCTACTTTAATGCTTGTATCGGTACTCGACGCATCTGTGCCCAAGTGAGTTACCGCAATAATCGCATCGACTCCTTGCTTGCTAAGCTCGTCGACCATTTCCTTGGCAGCTTCCACCGGATCCGTAAACTTCAGGCCTTCCACGTTTTTCGGATGGGTTTTGTAATGCGTTTCTGGAGTCGATAAACCGAAGAAACCTAACTTGATTCCATCCACTTCTTTAACCACATAAGGAGTTAACACGCGTTTGCCTGTTTCCTCGTAAATCACGTTCGCGCTTAGTATTGGAAAGTTAACGATATCCGCCAGCTCCAATAGACGTTCATAGCCATAGTTGAAATCATGATTTCCCGCGGCCATTCCGTCATAACCGACCTCATTTAACACCTTGGCAATGCTCTCGCCCTTCGTTAGCGTCGCAAAGGTTTGTCCATGGAACGTATCCCCTGCATCTAGTAAAAGAGTGTTCGCATTTTTCTCTTCTTGTTGCTTGACTAGTGTTGCTAGTTTCGCGAAGCCCATTCCGTCATACTCGCCTTCAAAAACGCGAGAATGGGAGTCATTCGTATGTAGTAAGGTAATCTTAGTAACCTTTTCTGCATTTTCTGCCGCACTCGTAAAAGCCGCTAGTGAAAACGTAAGCGTCCCAGCAAGCGCTATAGAAAACAATCGTCTCCAATTATTCTTATTCACGTCGATGACCTCCATTTACTAGAATAGATCAATTATACCATTTAAAATCTCTTATTGGGGTTCTTCGCTGATAGAATTTCATCCTACAACTGAAAACTTTGACTGCTGTCGAGCATAAACTCGTCAAACGCTTGGAAGTTTTTGAATTGCAAGGTTCCTCCGAAAGCCACCGCGATTTGCCCAAGCTGCTGTACGATGCGATCCGGGTTATTGACGAGAATCGCTTCACGCATCTCCGTGAAATGGGTTCTCAGCATTTCATGGCGATCCTTAAAATGCTGTTCGATCAAGCGCTCCAGCTCTTCTCTCTCCTTTTGCATAACCTTCAACGCTTGTTCGCTCATTTCTTTGATTCGGCGGTGTTTGTCCGCTTCTAAAGGCGTGGCTAAGAACTGCAAGGTAGATTGATAGAGCTGACTACCTACCATGTATCCGACCATCCCGCCGATGATGCTTCCGGCTATGGTGCCGATTCCCGGAAGAACCAAGGTCCCAAGCACGGCACCCAGCTCCGCCCCATAAGTGGAAGCGATAATCCCGGTTCCTTTTTCCCCAAGTTCTACCATGAGTTCCTTCGAATCGATCTCTCCATCGATATATCTTTTCATCGATTTCCCGACCTCTAACGTCGTGGAAACGATCAATGCGGGAGCATTCCCCTTCGAAAGGGAGGTAACCAGGCGTTTCCCGCCTTCACTGACCATTCGCTTGCCCGCCTCCTGCATGCCGGCCTTGACCAAGGAGCCGCCTGCGGACACCACATAGCTTACTGCGGCTCCTTTTGCCGTATCCACTGCCGTATCGACAAGGGCTTCGCCAGCCTCCTTTTCACCCTTGATAACCGAGGTCAGATTTCTCGCTCCGGAAAAGGCGCCAGAAAACATAGCCCCTGCTTTCGCCTGTTCCAGCCCTCCATGGTGAGCTGTTTTCAGGCTTTCACGTATCGTCACTTTTTCTGGTCGTAGACGCAGCTCAAGCGCTTGCTCGCTGGAGATCCCACTGTCCTTCAAATTTTTGGACATGTGGTCGTAGCGCCTGGCTTTTTCCTCCAGCATGTCCGCTTTTGCATAGTCGCCGCTTTTCCTGAATTGATCGGCTTGGGCAGAAAGCTTTTCCGCTTGTTGCTGCGCATACTGCTTGGCGTGAGGATACTGCTCGGATGGAATGGTGATCTCCGCATCATGATACTTTCCCCACTCCTTATCGCCAACCAACTTATTGACGTTCTGCTGAGCACTTTTTTCCGGAGTGGCCGCGTCCCCTCGCATTTTCATTTGGGATCCGCTCTTTACCTGTCCTTTATCATCGAAGTGGAGATGATCAAATTTCTGGTCGTTTGTCATCCCCAGATTGTCGGTTCGCCTGACTCTATCCCCGTTCCCGTTCAGGATATTTTCCGCATTGCTCTTGCTCTCGTAGAAGATTTCTGCCGAAAAGCCGGATTGCTGCTTGATGTTCTGGTCGTAATAATCCGGATGAACCCGAGAATCCTTGATATCCTGCAAGCCTTTGCGGATCGCTTTTCCAGCAGAGTCCTTTTCTCCAAAATAACCGTCTACGTATTGGAAAACGGCCTCTCCATAGCGATTCACATTCTCCTCCGCCTGTTGGGAGAGTACGGTAGTTTCCGCTGTCTTTCTTCTTCGATTCTCTTTCTTCTTGTCCATAACCTACCTCGTTTGATCCAAGTAGGCTTGAGCCGTTTTTAAAGTCTGCTTGGATTGCTGATGGATCTCCCCACCGCGATCGGATACAAGCGGGGCGTCAATCAGGTGCTTGATCGTTTTCGCAAATTCAGCGGTGACATAGACCTGCTTGCGTGCTTCCTGTCCATATTGGGAATAATCCGTGCCATAACGGCTCATGTTTAATTCCATTTCGCGAACAGCAAGCATGAATAGTTCGTTTAAGGTGCGAGCAACCTCATGCATTTCCTGGGCGTGCTTCCCTAGCTTGGCCAGCTTGAGCTGTTCTTTTTTTACTTTTTCCACTTCAACCTTTAGCTTCGCTAAATTCGCTTCCGCTTCTTCAATGGCATATTGGAGCTTAACCCCTTTGATTAAACTGCCGATGAAATAGGCACCTCCGCCAACCACGCCCAATATCGCCCCTTTGATCGCGGCTTCGCTTTCCGTCCCCAGGCTTTTCCCGGAGCTGTTTAGCTTGTAGTCCAACGCATACCGTTCAATATCCTTGATCTGGTCCAAGGACAAGTCCTTGCTCTCCTTGAAATCGACCTTCTTTAGCTTCCCAAAGCTATCAACAAACCGTTGCAGAGAATATTGAGTCAATTCTCTCTTAAAAGCTACCCAATGGTTGACCTGCTCTTCGGTCTTCCTTTGTGCGTTTTGATAGTCTCGGTCTGTCTTTTCTGCTAGATTCTTAATTTTTTTGTTGATGGAAGCCAATTCTTCCTCATAATCACGATTTACAGCCTTGGCTGCTGCACCTGCGACTCCCGTAACGGCAGCCACCGCAACCCCCGCCAATATAAAAGGCAATGGCATCACGATCTCCTCCTCTTTTTGTTAACGTGTTAGCTTGACCTGTTGGTCTTCAGGCAAGCCGGCCTCTATCTGAAGGCTTTTGCATACCTTCAAGTTTTCCAGATAAAACTGGGGTCGGCTAAACTGTGTAGCGTAGATTTTCTCAAACATATGATCAATTCGACAGATTTCAGGACGCTCTTCGTAAATCGAGCATCGATGATCAACGAGGTGAATGCATGTCCCATCCCCGCGGTCATATCCGGACAGCTCCGGCACGGCCGAAATTCGCTGGCAGCATAACCCGCAAGACGTACAGGGGAAGCTATCCATGGATCAGCGACAGGCCTTCGGCATAAACATCTTGAATCCGACGAACCCATGCTTTACATGTTTCATATTTTTCTGGAGTGAATCCAAACCCTTGCTTGATCGTCTTGACAATTTTTCTTTCCTCGTCGTTGTATCCTCCATCAGCGAAAATCAGTCCCAATACCTCGATGAAAGCTATATTTTTAGAAGCTTCCGTTTCGAATTGCGCAAGGATTGAATCTAGCGGAAGATCCTGAAGCGCATATTCCTCGGAAATTCCCATTTCATGCTTATATAATTCAATAAGCTCGCGTTCTTTCTCATTCAGATAGCCATCGGCCATGGCCACAAGATGAGCTAACTCAATAAAGGCCTTTTTTTCTTGCTCTTGCAGCTGGTTTAAAAACATAATGGATTGACCTCCTTCTTTTGGCAAATCGCCTTTGATTTTTAGTATAAAAGATCTAGGGATAATTTACTATCATTGCAGGCCATCATTCTAGCGGAGTGAGGAGCACTATTACATCGACTAATTATGATATAATCCACTTAAGAATCTTTTCATTCAAAGGAGAGCACGATGTTTTGGTCTTTTCGAAATCGAAATGTAACCGTTAAAGAGCTTAGAAAAGATATGGGGTACACGACTCAAGAACTAGCTTTTAAACTCAGATTAGATCATATCGAGTTACTGAACATAGATCATAAGAAATTGAAAGAAATTGACGAGCCCATAAGAAGCAAAATAATCCCCATACTAAGAGGTGATGAATTAGATAGCGTTCCTTGGTAGTCCAGGTAGAGAGCAGGATGGTGGAACAAAACACAAACAAGGCCTGATCTACATCGTAGTGATGTGGATCAGGCCTTTACACTTTAGCGGAGTGAGGGACAGGCCCTCATCACAAGGTAAAGCGCAGAGCGCTTGTCTTGATCGATCAGGAGTTATTTGAGATTCCCAGTTTTAATTTGATATATTAAATGTAATCTACCAAATTCCTCTGTATATTTTTTTATAATATCCTGAAATTGGTTGCCTTCCAGCTTTTCTTTCCCTACTACCTCTCTTAAACTAAAAGCTAACTTTTCTAGTTCATATACATAGTTATCTCCATCTTTCATCTTCTTTAACTCATTACTAAGTACAAAAAAATTCCTTGCTATTTTAACTAACTGTTTAATCGACATAACATTATACCCGAGCTTTATTCCATCTAAAATTGTATCTAAGAACAAATAATTGACATTATGACTTGTCATAAAACTCTTTAAAATCTCCTGTTGTTCTCGTGATAACTTTTGTATTTCTAAGGCATCATTTAAACTTATTTTATTTTCTAATAAAAGTGTCTTGAACGTATCCTTCAAATTTACTAGAGCATTCACCGTATCTCTCACATATTCGTGGTATGCACGCTCCATTTGGATGTCTGTCTCTGGGTCACTCTCAACCAATATAAATCGAAATAATTGCCGTAATTGATTGAAGTAAAGTTTGAATTCTTGTAATTCCCTTGAAATCTGGCCATTGTCACTTAGCAGTTTAATTCTATCTAGATCATCTAATTGATTTTTAAATGTGTAACTTTTAATCAAAATGTCATCTGGAATCTGTTGAGTTAGATACCATCCAATCTCATGAAAAAACACAATAAATTTGGAACCCTGAACTTTCAATTCTAGAAAAGCAATGATATTTTGCTTAGAAAAGTTTATTTCCGTAAGTTCTAACACTTCTATAAATGAATTAGGAAACTCTAAAAGAATCTCATTCAATTCTTCTTGTTTTGTTCTTGTCAATTGGCTTACCCTTTTTAACTCCTCAGTTCCTACATAGGGCAACAAAGCAAGACACCATAATGGTTCAATTATATTTTTAAACACTTCCTCTATGAGTGAATCTACGCCATTGGGTTCTGGTTTCGTTTTACTACTTTCTTCCTCGGTTTTCCCTTCAACATATTTCTTAGCCTCCCTTATTTCTGCTACAGTCATTTCCTGAAGTAATTTTCTCACTCCTTTTGACGGAATTAAAATTGATTGTTCCCTTTTTTCTTTTGGAAAAGTCGCCATATTATATAGCTTTTCTATACTTTCAATACCGTTCGACATCGAACGGAAAACTGGATCGTGTTGGTGCTCTTCAAATATTTTTATACATTTGCGAGCATAACTAATATCGATTAACAAAGTTTCTTTAACCCATTGTTCATAAGTTCCCCTTCGGTCTCTTAGTATCTCTTCTTTTGCTTGTTTTAGCAGTTCCCCCATCCTTAGAATAGCTGTTTCAGCCATTTGCCTATATAGTTTAATTTCTGCGGTTACCTTAAAGAGATTCTCTGGTAAATTCAATCCATCGTTTGAAAAACCCTTAAAATTACCATCTCCTATATTTTCCATATTAGCCTCCCCATTTGTAATTTAACATACAATAAAGGTAATGTATCCTATATCCATCTGTAAATATAAACTGGTAAAAAAGAGAAGAATGCATCTTTTTTTGGAAGATAAACTTCCTATAAGATACACCGTCACATAACTTTCCGATAAAAAATTATTAAACAATTGATTTCATTTTGACCCCATTTAATTTTTAACGTTAATATTGCGGAATTTTAACTCAAGTCCACTATAGATCTAGAATTATCCTGTTATTTAACTGAAGTGAGGTGCATCTGTAGTTGTCCTTTAGTTTAGTTGAAGTCTCCAGCTGCATCTATAGTTATCCTGTAGTTCAACTGAAGTCTCCAGCTACATCTGAAGTTATCCTGTAGTTCAACTGAAGTCTCCAGCTACATCTGAAGTTATCCTGTAGTTTAACCAAAATATTCCAGATGCTTTTAAGTTATCTTATAGTTAGTTGAAGTCTACAACTGCATCTGGAGCTATCCTACAGATTAATTGAGGTCTACCAACTACATCCGGAGTTATTCTACAGTTTAATTGAGTCTACCAACTGCATACGGAGTTATCCTACTGTGTAATTGAGGTCTACCAACTGTATCCGGAGTTATCCTACTGGGTAATTGAGGTCTACCGACTGCATACGGAGTTATCCTACTGTTTAATTGAGGTCTACCAACTGTATCCATGAGTTATCCTACTGTGTAATTTAAGTCTACCAACTTGCATCTGGAGCTATCCTACAGGTTAATTGAGGTCTACCAACTGCATCTGGAGCTATCCTACAGGTTAATTAAGGTCTACCAACTACATCCGGAGTTATTCTACAGTTTAACTGATGTCTACCAACCGCATCCAGAGTTATCCTATAGGTTAACTAATTCTGCGCAATTTTCCTGCTTGGATAGCATGTTCCGTCTGAAAAAGAACCCCATTATATGGAGAGCAATTGAGCGATACGTACTTGATATGTCATCAACATCTAACTCCTTTTTCCGTAAATATATTTATGAATATTTAATCAACTCATATGTTTTGAAGTTATTTTACTTTAATTAATTGCATATGTCTTATTTAGTTCGAAGCAATATTCAAGTTCATACAGAAATAAAAGCCACCTTATTATTGGGACAGCTACCGTAAGATCTCTCTTTTTTCGTTAGAGAAAGATGTGCTTTCTATTACTAAAACTAAGAAGCGAATTGAATAGTAGGTATAATAGGAATGGTATGTTTTTAAAAAAGAGTATCTTAAGCCGATATCATCTACATGAGTTCTGATACACCCTCAAGACTGAACGGGCACGACGTTGTACTTATATCTGTAAAAAGGTAGACAAACGCGTAGACTGTCTTTTGCTGCGGCTGCCAAGCCTCCCTTTCCACCCCTTAGAGTGGAAATTCGTTTATACGAATCTAACTTCTTCCGCCATGGCCTAATTGGAGTAAACCTCGCTCAATATCTAAGAAGAACGGAAGGACTGCTAAATCACCTTCGTACTTAAGCTAAACGGTAATAATTCTGGCTCTTCTTGTTTACCGGCTTTCTTGTGAATATTTCCAGTAGAAACTAGGCAGAGAAAAATAACGTCAGAAATGCTGACAAAGAATAGTCTCAACATGACCATTTCGCCTAAGTTTTTAAGGACATACTTTGCACAGATGATCGTAGACTATAAGCCTGAAAAATGGATATCGATAAAATCATTATCAGTCATTACTCCAACCCGTTTACTATCGGAGTTCTACTTCAACTAATCCATTGGCTATAGCGTTACTCAACTTAGTGCTATCCTAAAAGATATTATGAAAATCATGTCCTCTACTTGTCCCAAGATTTTTTTATCATTTATTGGTTTGCATGCCTCTCATCAGCGGTTACCCCATATTCGAATTAAGCTAGCTTATCCAACTACCAACCCCACTCCTCACTTTTTAAGACCTTTTGGATGAGTTGGCTAATGGAATCCAATTCTGCAAGATTACTTATTTCAAATTCTAAGGCACCAATCGACCTCAAATCCTTATCGGTAATTTCATATCCGACTTCCTCATTCTTCATCAGGATGGATAGGAATTGTTGAAAATATGAAGACACTAAAGGAATCGTCTGTTCTTTTCCTTTAATTATGCTTTTTTTCCTTAGATGATTAAAATGAAGACAACGACAAAGGTAAAAGAAATGTCTGCTCTTTTCTGGATCCTGCTTGAATTTATTTTGATAAATTGGAAGCTCTGAAGGGTGAATAATAGAATGGTCATTCACGCGATAGATTCGCTTAAATGGGAACTCTTCTTTGGATGTAAGGTACTGTAAGACTGATGCCGTGTTAACCTTCCGTTTTTTATAAAGTCCAAAAGCCAAGTAACCAAAGAGTTGATGGGAAAGTGCTAAATCGCCTAAGGAAACTTCCTCAACATGTTGGGGAATTGCGGCAAGCAAACAACATTGTACAGGACTATAATAGTGGTGTTTTTCAAAGAAAAGAATAAACTCGTCGATTCCGGATTTGGTCATCACATCAACATTGTCATTTATATTCACCACAAAAGGGGACAAATTTCCGTAATGCGTGATCTTCTTGCTAAAAGTTTTAATCTGCATGACTATGGGATCATAGATGTTGAAGGTGTATCCCTCTTGTTTTAATGTCATGTATACTACCTCCTTAAATATCGTTTCGAATTGGTCAAATTACTAATAATTTAATTGATGTTGAAGTATCCAAACTTGGATCGAATGATCCAATGTGCTGTATCTTTATATAGAATGTAGCTGACTGCACTCTTATCCACCATACTTGGTGGCCCTCTCTCCTTACATAACAGAATACTTCTAGCAAAGGATAGTTTAACTTTAACTATTTCAATATCTCTATCAAAAACTCTCTTATTTATAGTTGCACCCCAAATATCTAATAGAACTACCACTAATCCTTTAGTACATAATGCACTTTGTAAGTTCAGTCCTATCATAACAGGGATATCTTTTAGGGTTATATAATGTAGCAGTAATAACCCACTAATTGTTTTTCCGTTACGCTTCTTCCGCTGACTCCTCCTAGTTTGGCTCAGATATAAGCAATCCCTGTTTTTCATCTTGTAAAAAATGAATTCCATATCCATAGCTTGAAGTCCCTTAACTTCAGATTGGGTACCCCTGTTGTACCTACCTGCGACGGTGTCTTGAAATGATGTAATTAAGGTTTCCTTGTCCAAAAGATATTCAAGCATTAACCACTGAAAAGGACTTAGAAAACAATTCTGAACAAAATACTCAGTTATCTTTTTTAGGGTAGCTCTTTTCGTTTCATCTATAAATCCGCCACTATGATCCATGATACTCTTCATCCTTTCTACCTATTTTTTAAAAAATCAGAAAAATACTTAGACCACTCTTCACATCAGCGCTTCTTTGATAGTCATAATGAATTTAATATTCTGTTTAATAGGTTTCGTAATTAAGTGCCTTTTCAAGTAATCGGTTCTGATATAAAAAGGTAAAGAAGGTTTTAAGAAAGCGTATCGTTGAAGCGCGTGATGTCACCGCGACATTCAGCTTGACATAATACATCAAATCCTCGTAATTTAACTGCCCCCATTGTGTATATCCTCTTTCCTCAATAAATTGAAATAGAAGGCACAACTGTATCCGACAATCACGAATTGTTTTTTGAGTTAAACCCTTATCTACCATAAGATGTTGAAGAAAAAGGTCAATACTAGCCAACATTGGTTGCTTCATTGAATCTCCCCCCTTATAGGTTGTTTGTGCACATTTCATAGATACGCTTCTTCTTCATCGCTGTTTTCTATTACATCTCCGTTTAGGTCAAGATGAACTTCACTCCAATGTTCAAACCATTCCCTTCCTTCTCTTTTTTGATGGGCCCAAACATGGCATGTATAACAAACACAGACACCATTACGTTTTAATCCACGGCCAAGTTGGCTACGATACCTAATATGATGGACATGGGCAGCAGGTTTTTGACATCGGATACATAACCCTTGATCCCTCTCAATTATCTCCTCACGGATTTCTTGACTAAACCTAGCTCTTTCTCCTCTCTTTGCTATACGCCTTGGATAATTGGGTTTTGGAACGGGGTTAAAGTTAAAGTTAAAAGAATTCTTTCCATTGTTTGTGCCAAACTGCATTTTACTCCTCCTTTAGTTCTATACATACGTTTGTTCATATGTACTTAAATAAGCTATGGATATTTGCTGTCAGTTGCCTTTACCTAATGGCAATTAGCGCAGTCGGCTGTTTCATGGTTGCAGTATGGATTTGATTTGCTCTAGAAATACCTGTTACTAGCTCCATGGATAATTTTATTCCCTTTGTTTCTTCTCCAAGGATCTCCCAGCTTAAAATAGTTGGGTGAAGATTCTTATCTAGAAGAGGTGCCAAGATTTGAGCTACATCTTTTGGTAGATATCCAATATGGACAGTGCCTTTTCCGATTACAGTTACATTGATGGCAATGGCATTTGAGTCATATGGATTGTCACTCTCTCTCCGTGTGGTAAATACAACACGCCTTGGTTCATAGTTACACAGGCGATTTAGTGCTTGTTGCCGATTACCAAAGGTGACACCTACTACTTTTGCAGTTATTTGGTTTTTGACTATTTTCCAGGCCCATCGAAGTGACTCACTCATTGCCCACTTCTTGGCTTTACGAATACTGTGAGCTAGTGTCATTGCTATCCTTCTCATTTCTCCCAATTGAGACGGCGAGTATTTTCTTTCTTGGAGTTTAGTTTTCTGTTTTATGGCAATTACTCCTTTTCATTGGTTTCAATCTTACATTTCCTCACTATCAAAGATACGTTATACTTAGTTAATAATCTTCAAAACGAAGTCATTGAGTTTACAAATAACGAAAAAAAGTTTGCTGCCTTGTAGATATACAATCTTCACTTTACACAACCCTTATACCCATATTATTGCATATACAGTTCGAAGTTGTCAACAATAAAATAAACGATTCGAAGTCATGTGTTTTTAAACAGATGATATAGATTTAAAATATACATATTGAGTTTAAATTGAAAAAAGAGGTTTGTTTTATGAAATTATCAGAGCAATTAGGAATGAGGCTTCGTACTCTACGGGAAAATAACGGTATTTCACAACGAGAACTTGCCAAACGATTAAAAATGCCTTATCAGAACGTTTCAAATTATGAAAGAGGATTTAGACAACCAGACTATGAAACACTTCTAATATTTGCAAATTTTTTCGAGGTGTCAACTGACTATCTCTTATATGGAAATACATCAAAATCATTTTTAGATACTAACAAATGTCCGTCTATGATAGACGTAGAAGAGATTGTTAATAAGAATTTGATTCTTAGTTGGGATGGAAAAGAAATTACAACTGAAGAAGTAGAGGAGATGCTATCTTATTTAAAAGCACGTAGAATGATGAAGGATAATCGTAAACCAACACCTTAATCTAAATAACTGATATTCAATCCGTTTCAGCACCCATAGTCAGAAATTTTACCCACTAACCTACTTACCGAGACTTTAAAGAGAAGACGCAAATTATATAATGCCCACATCTAGTAAATTGGGGGCTATTTGACGCTTCCGATTTTATCGTGGCTGTTCACAACGCATTCCGGAAAACATTGACCATCCATCCCGAAAATAAGTGACCACATATTCCGAAAAGCATTGTCCACCTTTAATCCCCTTAATTTCCCTTCAACCTTGGTTATCAACTCGAGCAGGTATGTCTTCTTTCTTTTCGAATGTCTACATTACACCGAGAAGAAAGAAGGTAAGTCCAGACTAACCCTGGATACCTCAAGGTTCAAGGTGTTGTATCTATCCAATTCGAAGCTCACGCCTCGTCATTTTTACAAAGGGCTTCTAGAGCAACTCGACTGCGAAGCCAAATTTTATCGTGGGGATGCCAAGCTTCAATTGCACAGAGAAATTAAACTCATGCAGGTGGAAGGAAACATAGAAGTGGCGGAAACCCCTAAACACAAACAAGGCCTGATCTACATCGTGTGATGTGGATCAGGCCTTTACACTTTAGCCGAGTGAGGGTCAGTCCCTCATCACGAATTAAAGCAATCTACTTCATCACCCCGAGCTTCGTCAGTCTAGAGGCGATGGCACCCGATGTTCGTTGATGGCTTCTAGCCAGCTCTGAGATCGATTGCCCGCACTTAAACGCTTTGACCAATTCTCGATCCTCTTCTTTACTCCAAGGTTGGCCAGAATTTCCTAGCTGAAGATCAGCTTTCTTCCTTTTGTTCTCCATCAGCTTTAATCCATCTAATGCTAAAGATAACGCTCGCACGGTGTCGCCTTGTTGATAAGGGCTCCCTTGAGGCAGCTCTTCCCTGGTATAAGGGTCTCTTCCTTCTGCAAGGAGTCCAACAATTTCATAAGCTCGCTCCATTTCCATTCGCATTCCTCCACTCCGGTTTTTAAGATACCAACTCTACCCACTGATTCAGCTTGATTCGCACGACACCCTCCAGTTCAAGCAAGGAGACCGTTTCAATAATTTCTGCATGTTGTTTTCTCAACTGTTTGGCTAATTCATCGATGGACAGCGGGGCAAATCTTAAATTCTCTATAATGTCACGTTCTAAAAAAGTGAAGGATGAGCAGCTTTCCGTTACAAGATTCGGAACCGGCATAGCAGGAGCAGGTATCGAAATAGGTGTACATGAGGACATGAAATGGGAAGATATCATGGGGCGTGGATCAAGAAAAAGAGAAGCTCCTTGGGCTAACAGTTGGTTCGTGCCTATACCTTCCGAACTGTAGATCTGATGAGGCACTGCCCAGATTTCGCGGTTGATTTTCCGGGCCTGTTCAACAGTGTTTAAGACACTACTTTTTTCTCCGGCTTCTATTACTAACAATTTAGAGGACCAAAGACTCAGGAGGAAATTACGCTGATAAACGTGATGGGGATGAACCGGAGTGCCAGGAGGATGTGAGGATAATAGAGCTCCTTTATCTAAGATCTTTTCGATTAGCACTTGAACTTCTTTCGTCTGCTTCGCATCCACCCCGCCCCCTACAACAGCCACCGAGTAACCGTTTGCGTTCACGCAAGCCGTATGGGCATAGGCTTGAATGCCCTTATCCAATCCGCTAATAACCGGAATGTGGTGTTGAGCGAAGGTTTCCGCCGCATGAACCGCCACGCGCTTTCCATATTCCGTGCAACGCGTCGTGCCTACGATGCCCACTCCAACGCTGTTTTCCTTCAAGCAGCCACGATAGTAAAACACCAGAGGAGCTTTAGGAATCACCGTAAACTCCCCCGGGTATAGAGGATCTTGGATGGTTAACAGCTGAATTTGTTTTTGTTGCATGTGGTCCCATCTCTTTTTGGCTTTCTCCAAAGATCTCGATAACCGGATCCGATTCGCTAGATTCGGACCGACACCCGCAACCTCAGCTAACTCCAATTCATGAGCTTGAAAGATAGCTTCTGGCCTAATCCCACAATTGTCACCGACGGTTGACCATAGATCAGCTCCACTTCAACTTCGACCCGGTATCCATCCACCCCCGTAATCGCAAAGCTATTAATCACCGTTGCCAATCCACTTCTCCTCCTTCTTATCAAGACTCTACATACTTTCTGTACCTTTCTACTCGAGGCGGTGAAAAATAGTCGAGGATCTTCCCCGTTTTGATAAGAGCGTCTTCCCTTTCTTCCATATAAAACCCGTAACTGCTCCAAGGATAGTCCAAGGGCCTTTCTACCATATTGGCCCGTACGGGATTCAAATGAATATACTTGCTAATTTCTAATTGATAGTCATCCTTTTCTATGAGTTCCGAGCGATAACGCCCTTGAAACAGATGACCGACAAAATGATACTTCCTGTTAAAGTAAATCGCATAAACCATATTGATTCTTTTCATTACTTGGCCGACTTCTAATTGATGGGTTTCGAGTTGGAGATGAATATGATTCGTCATGAGACAATACGAGTGAAGGGTGTAGGGGTAATGTTTCTGGGCTTGCCTGAGGGTCGTGAGGTAAAATATTCGGTCTTCATCATCTCGGAAAATATCGTGGCGATGATTCCCCCGGCACATAATGTGATACGTAGCTCCCGGGTACCAGATCCGATGTTTCCTGGGCATAGCAGACTCCTTTCATTATAGTAGGGGTAAAACCACTTGGGGACAAAATAGAGGAAGGGCGGGGACATCTCTTATATTACTATAATTTAATAAACTTTTAAACTTCAATTTGAGAACAGTCTCTCTGGCCAAGGAATGTGCGGACATTATGTTGAGCAGGAACACCTTACATTGAAATCATATCTAATTATCATGTTTAATATTTATAGATATTGCGTACAAATAAAAGATGGTCAGGCGCTGACACACCTGACCGTACAACTACATGCCGCTTGAAGAGCAGCTGACCAAACATAATAAGTAAGTTCCGGAAAAAAGTAACTATCCTATCCTTTGGTCGAGCGTTGGACGGTTACTTTTTTCTATGGCTGAGGTATGTCAAGACTCCTATCAAGACTAAATTTGATATGAGTGTTATCATTATTGCCTCATATGCCGTCATTACCACCTCCCTTCTATAGGGAAGATGGTCAACCGCCCACCCTACTTTATGTAATTGCTTCTCTTATCCTAGAAAATTTCTCTACCATAGTCTATCCGTAACCATACCTCCTACCTATTATAAAAATAGTCTCAATAAGATGCAGTTTATAATGACAAATAACCACCCTAATCAAGAAATCTATTCTTAATTAGGGTATTTAAAGTCGTGCAAGGCCACTGGACAGTCCCTCATCACAAGGTAAAGTGCGGAGTGCTTTGCCGTTGGCGATCACGGTAATATTCCAAAGGGAAAGAAGCCCTCTCAAGAATCAAGCTCTTGAGAGGGCTTCTACAAACTTCCACTTGAGTCAGAACCCGAGGGCTATCTCAACCGATGCGATCATGTCTATGCTTTTGAACTTGTTCTATTGTTAGACCAGTCACTTGAACGATTGCTTCAATTTCCATACCCATTGCCAACATATTTCGGACAATTTCGACCGTCTTTTGGTGTTCTCCTTCTTTGAGACCTTCCCTGAGACCTTCCTCATACTTCATTTTCTGCCTTCGTTCACTTTCTGCTTCTGCTGCTAACCTATCCATCAAAGCCTTATGACGCGCCTCATATTCCCGGATCGCATTCGGATCACGGCTCAAATCTTCCCACTTTTCCATCGCTTCGTGCAAAATCGGATTGTCCATAGCTCGTCCCCTCAATTCTTTACGAAGTCCCTCATCTTCATCAGCTTCTAGTAACAACAGCCATTCGATAACTTCATCATCGCCAAATCCAATCCGTTTCTGCCTCCACATCCTCACAAGTTTCGGCATCTCTACCAGATGAATTTCCATCGTATCGTCCCATAAGATGCTTTCTTCCCGCTCCATCAGATCGAACGTTAAATGATACCGATGGAGTGCTTCTTTCTTATACAAAATATAGTCAATGATAGCAATAGAGATAGTCCGAGGTAGCTTATCAAAAGGATCACCTTTTTGAAAGCCTTCCATATACGTCCGGCTCCAATAATACAGCGTTCGCTTTGTCATATTGTGTTCATTCGTCACCTGAATTTCAATATTGACTTTGTTTCCATTATTAAGCTCTGCATGGATGTCGAGGAAGGCATTCCGATCTTCCTCATGTTCTCTTCCCATCTCCGTATCTAATATCGTTACACCCATAATCCGTCTGTCCGGTGGTGGTTTCAGCATTGCATTCAAAAAAAGCGATCAGAATGCGCTCGTTCCTCGTGATCCAAATAACCTTTTGAAAGCGAAATCAACGTACAGCTTCATCCATTTCGTTTCCATCTGAACCACCTCCCTTTTCCATTATTATACCATGCACCTGTGATATCACAAAAGTTCTATTTAATTACCCTATCAAAGTAAAGGTTTTGTTATGCTAGATGAACGACAAATAACCTCCCCAATCAAAAAGATATCTTCTTTATTAGGGAGGTTTACTTTCACACTTTAGCAGAGTGAGGAACTCTCGCTTTCAGGAGGTAAAGCGGGCCGCTTTGATGTTGGTGATCACTCGAATTAATATTTGGACTATGCTACAATATTTTTATCAGTAATCAGAATGATGAAAGGGTGAATACAATGCTAAACGCGGATTTTTTTGATGTCCAAGTGAACGAACGTGGTCAAATCACGATTCCGAAGGAACTACGTGAAAAAATAAATATTTATCCTAAGGATAATCTGAAAATCTCAATTGATGACCAGGGTAGAATTGTACTTTATAAAAAAGATCTACTTGATGACTTAGAGGATTTGATTATAAAAGATTTACTCAACGAGGGTTACT
Organism: Ammoniphilus sp. CFH 90114; assembly: GCF_004123195.1. NCBI lineage: Bacteria > Bacillati > Bacillota > Bacilli > Caryophanales > Paenibacillaceae > Ammoniphilus > Ammoniphilus sp. CFH 90114. Next base: position 12,901 of record NZ_SDLI01000023.1, on the reverse strand, counting down.
CCCAAGAAGACTTAGCTGAGAAGATCGTGGAAAGAAAGAAGGAACTTGGTAAAGCCCTTTTAAAGATGGTTGGGGAATCAGATGAAGAATTCGAAAAGGGTGAATATACTTCTCTCGAGGATTTAAAACAAGAACTTAAAGACGAGGATTTATTATAATGTATCAGTTGTTTGTCTCCAATCAGGCAAAGAAAGACCTCAAACGGTTTGATAAAGCTGTTATTAAAAAAGTCATCATGATATTAGAAGACATTGCTGAGAACCCTTTTGCTGGAGAACCCTTAAAGGGGGATATGTCCCATCTTAGGAAATGGAGTTTTAACCATCAGGGAACAGGCTATAGAATTGCTTATCAAATTTTTGACGATCGGATTGAGGTCAAGGTAATGCAAATTGGAACAAGGGAAAACTTCTATGATGAGTTGAAACGTCGAAAATAACTCATTGGGTAGAAAATTGCTGACAACTCTTCTTTGTTTTCTCCTTTTATAACATCATTCTTTTATAGCGGTACAAGAGAAAAGAGTTTTATTATGGGATTAGGAACGACAAAAAACCTTCCCATCTTGTTGGGAGAGTTTAACTCCCACAAAAGCGAAGAGTGCTTTGCCGTTGTCATCAAAGCGCAAAGCGTTTTGGAATTGGCGGTCACAAGATTCTTTATCTATGCATAGCGCTATGTTAATATGGATTATAATTATAAAAGAACTACAGATGCAACTAACATCTGTACTCGATATTGTACAGGATCGGCTCAAAACAAACGAAGTAGACCTGCCGGCTTGCATGGCTCAAGGGAGGTCTTACTTTTTATCTTTTGACTACCAAAGTGATACAATCCTTACAAAATAAAGGTTTTGGTAAGGTAAACTCAAATAATGCCGTTTCAGCTTAGAAGCTGAAACGGCATTTACTATACCACTTTAAAGAACCGCGGAACTACCCCCTACCCTAGGGCGTATACTCCGAGGCGGGCAATAGTTCTATTTTCAATTCTTCTAATAAATAACTTCAACTCTATCATTTTCATAAATTTCTCCTGGTCTTTCTACAGAACAGACAATGCCTCTCTTTTGATGTGCGGCCTTAACAAATTTTGGTGCTATCTTTACCTGTTGCGTTTTTTCCTCTATTACTTTACCAGGATGAATACAAGGAGGATTTTCGCCTTCACAAATGATTACAGCCCCACTTGGGAACATGATCCGACTACCCATACGCAGTTTTGTCAAATCAGCTATTCCACTGATCAACAAATTTGCACCTAGCCACTCTGGAAGAATCTCTTTCACTCCTAATTCTCTTGCTACATTTTCGCATTCCTCTAAAGAAACAACACTGACTTGACGGCGGTTTTGAATCTCAGTTCCCCTTTCATACATTGGCAGGCGAGAATCAGATTTAGTTGTGATGCCAAAATGCCTGTCGCCAGGGATTCCCCCAAAATCTAATTGTACTGATGTCACACGTGATGTAACAAAACTTTCCTTATCTAATGTATATAGAACCGCTTCTAACTTCCCTACTAAATTCTTCATTACGCCACCTCTATACTTTTTTGTTGTTGTCTCCTACCTTCATTTCATAATTGCGAACAATTCAATTTATCATAAATCTGGTATTCTTTTACTGAGACATATCGCCACCACTTCTCTAACCTTCTCTTGTCCTGTAGCTCTCTATAATAGAGTTTGGGTAAAGTGAGAAACAATCTTTGGTACTGTTTGAAAAGAATAGGATTTATATACCCTTTCTGTCAATTTATGGCCGTCTTTTCCATAGACACCAATGTTAATACACGGGATATTTAAACTTTGAATATCCTTTACTGGAATAGAATACAGGTCCCCCCAAGCTACGAAATTCCTATCTCTTCGGTTTTCTATATTCTTTGAAACAACTATAGCCCCAATTAATGATGATTTTAATTTCAACCAGAAAGCAGAATTTATCGCATGAACTACGAAATCATTACTTACCTTAATCCTCTGAATCTCGTTCACAATAGGCTCACCGGTATCTAATACTTTAAGAATGGTGCTTGTCTGTCTATTTAAATAAATGATATTGCTGTTTGTATCTACTATACAAATTAAATCGGTTTGCTTGAAAATCTTCTTCATTTCATTAAGTTGTGCAAGATAAATAAAGATTCCTTCTTTTAATATTTATCTAATTATTTTACACTCTTTTTAGTTTTTTGACATCTTTAAAATGAATATTGAGCATACCATTGTCTCCGACGACGGACCCGAGCACGCAATAGTAAAGAAATCGAATATTCTTTCCATAATAGCATCTACCCTGTTATAATAATGGTGGTATTGACTAAATTATAATATTGTTAAGGGTGGTGTGGACATGCTTACAAACATCTCTGAGCTTGAAAAAACAGCAATACAAAGCTTATATCAAAAAATCAAAGATGACTTAAAGGTAAAAAAGATCATTTTATTTGGATCAAAAGCAAGAGGCAACGATGAAAAGTATTCAGATATTGATTTGTTGGTCCTCACAGAAAAACCAAAAACAATATATGATAGAGCGAAATTGTCAGATATATCAGCTGATCTAAGCATTGATTATGGCATTACATTAAGTTTTCTGTATTTTAATGATAAAGATTGGGAATCAGGTGAGTATGTAAATCCCTTACTAAAACATAATGTTGAAAGAGAGGGAATAGAACTTGACCTATAGAGCAATTTAACCTTAAAATCGAAAAATTATAGAGAAGGAATTAGGAACCAACTAAAGTTGGTTTTTTTATTTTGCATCATTATGGCTGCATTAATAGTAGAAAATTTCGTAAAATTATCGTTGCAAAATAAAGGTTTTGTAATCTAGGTGAACGACAAATAACCTCCCCAATCAAAAAGATATCTTTTTGATTGGGGAGGTTTACTTTCACACTTTTAACTTTAGCGGAGCGAGGGACAGTCCCTGATCACAAGGTAAAGCGCGGAGTGCTTTGTCGTCGTCGATCAATGAACGCCTGCCCGCCCATTTTTGCGTAGGTCCCGCAAGAAATGCATATGACAAAAGAAAAGACCAGTCATAACTGGACTGGTCTAGATTAGTATAGATCCTCTGCCGGAAGGATTCCTAAGCTTTTGGCCTTCTTAATCACTTCAACTCGGGAGCTGACTTTCAGCTTATGAAACAGTTCTGTTAAGCTGTACTCCAGCGATCGTTGGCTGATCATCAACGTTTTGGAAATTTCTTTGTTGCTCCTTCCTTTAGCCAGCTCGCGAAGCAGTTTATCCTCCTCCTGGCTTATGGTTGTTTGATCATGCTCCGTGTCCCCCTGTACGACGATCTCCTGTCGTCTGAGCTGCTTTAATAACTGCATGGGGATGATCGCTTCTTTTCTTGCTGCACAGCGAATGGTCTGAATCAGTTGTTCGCGGGTCGATGTCTTCGAAATGAAGCCAGAAACCCCTGACTCCATGAGTAAATTAAAGTGAGGCGCGATTTCAAATCCCGAATAAATGAGAATAACCGCATCGGGAACATACCAAGTATTTTTTTAGCTAAGTCGGCCCCGTTGATATGCGGCATATATAAATCCAAAAGGATAATATCAAATTTTTTCAGCCTGACTAAGTCGGATACGTAATGAACATCGGTTTCAATCGTTACGTTGATATCCGGCTCCGATTCGATCAGCATTTTCGTTCCTTCCACGACAGAACGGTGATCATCGATTAATAAGACTTCCATTTTTCTCACCTCTAAACCAAATTCTTTGGAATTGTATCCCGACACGGAACCCTTGCTGTGGGGAAGTATGAAACTCCACTTTACCTTCCAAACTCAACACCCTTTTTTCGATTCCCGCAATCCCCATATGCTGAAAGGATCCCTCGAGCAGCTCACGATCCATCCCTACTCCATCATCGGCATAGGTAAAATGGATCTCATCACCCTGACTTAAAAGCGATAAGCAAACTTGGTCGGCATTCGAGTGTTTGTACGCGTTATTCAACAGCTCCTGAACAATGCGATAGAGGCCAATAATTTGGTCCTCATGTAGAGGGACATCTGGCGGATCTGCTTGGAATTGAATTTCATAGTTGGCAAACATTCGGGTATATTCAAAGAGACTTTTCAACGATTCTACCAACCCCACGGTGATTGAATGCTGCAAAATCATGGCCCAACCCTTTTTCGAAGGCTTTGTTCCCCCAAAAGATTTGCTCATTTAAATCCATCATATAAGTAGGATCAGGCAGGTTCTTTAATAACCGCTGTACCGTCCTGATTACACTCGCATACGTCTTCATACATCCTCACCCTTTACCGTGACATTTCAATCTTGTCAATCGCTACTCTTCTATTATAGTTTGACCAACGAAGGCTTTCGCGCAAAAAAATAGGGGCATCCCGCAAAGAATGCATTTCTCTCGGATGGAAGCTGCTTATCTTTGCTCCTTCTTGCTTCTTTTTCTCACAATCTCTGAAAGATAAACCGCCAACGTGATTGCCGTCGATGTAAGGAAGACATTCATACCTAGATCTATTAACTTTTTTATTTCTTGACTATCTACTAATCTTAAATTGCGTGTTCCCCGCAAAATCTTGCGCTAAGGCTTGCAACCTTTGCGCGTTAGATTCCCGTTAAAAGGCTTATAATGTTCTTAAAGGAAATTTAAGGAGGAGGAGGAGATGAAGAAGTAAGTCAGTTCGATAGTATCCCATTGTAGTCACGTTGGAATTTAAACTAACATTTAAGGAGCGATTATAATGAATCATTCTCATTTAGAAGTACATGAAACGGCTTCAAGTCTAAAGAATACAGTATCCCATTTGTTGTTAAGCAATTACTATGTTCTATTAATCTTATTTCACATTCCTGGCATGACAACTAGTCTATCTGAAGGAATTTGGCTAAAAGGGATTGTGATGGTGTTATCCGTTATTGCCTTTATCTATTGTTTGTATCGTTTAGTGCGAAATGAACGCTTGGAGGACACCTTGTGTATGAAACTACCTGCATGGGTGCCAGCTTGGGTGCACCGCTGGATGAGACACAAATCGATGATGTACATGATGATTGCCATGGATATCATGTTAGCTTTGATGTGTGTGGGTTTCGTAATTAAAGGTTGGATTTAAAAAAGCAATTGTTCAGGGTCCGACTCAATGTCAACTTCTCCGTAGTCAAAACCGACCCCTTTTGCAAGGTAAAGCGGAGCTCTGCCGAGATGAGCATAAATAAGAAACCGATCCTTTTGTTGAGAGGATCGGTTTAGTCAATTTAAAATTCCCCCAATTCAAAACGATGTAAATGTTTTTCACATGTGTATAGTCGCGTTTCATCGATTTTTTTTTCAACTCCCACATGATTGTTTGGATGATGTGCTCATCTACGCCGTTGAAGAAGGAAACTTCAGTGGTAGCCGTTTTGGGCACCTCCCCCTCTACTACTGCCCTCTAATGAATTTTATATGCCAATTTAAGAATATAAAAACCAAAAAATAAATGGGCGTTGAATAAAGTAAAGGTAACCATCCCTTAGAGATGTTTTCAAACATAAAGAACACCGCTAAATACTCATAAAAGACCGAATAAACGGTCCATAATAAGATATATATCCTCTTCTTTGTTTCTTTAGAGGGAAGAAAATTTAGATATATAATTCCATACGATGGTGGTAGAGTAGCATCTACTACTAGATCCGACAACTGGATACCTTCCTTGGTAAAGTCATATAAGTCTAAAATATGCCCAAAAAAAATGTCGGTATTTATTGCTATAGCTGCTAATACAAACCATGTTATATATATTTCCTTAATTGTCATCCTTTTTTTCATAACCCATATGACAATTAGATTAACAATTGTTGTTAATATAACAAAAACCATGTTGTTACTCCTTTAGATCCAATGTATTAATTATTATTGGTAATTGTATAATTCCAATACTTTCATTTTAAGATGCCCTTTGTAAATTAAACTTTATAAGCCATTGGGTGCATTTATATTCCAGAATGATTGGTTTTGACTGAGAAAATAAAAAGACCCTTCCGTTACCTAATAACGAAATGATCTTAGACCAAACTGTAGCTTCTGATTTTCCTCTACATCGAGCTCCTTTAGGTTACTCTTTACCTTATACCAAAACTCCTGGTGACTGAGCTTGTCCCCGACGCTGCTACTCTCTCGGATGACGCGGCTTGCCTGTTTCCCAAGTTGTACTCACTAGCTGCACGTATCTTAGGCGATCATCGTTTGCTTTTTTAATACGGCCGAAAGGTTTCCATACTTACCTGCCTTTAGCTTTTGTTAAGTCATTTTCAATGTTTTTTACCCTATCATCAATGCCTAAAACCTTTGTAATAATGACCCCGCTAAATATACTCGTTAGGATCGCACTACCCACACCCATCCACATGATTGTTTTTAGTTTACTCTTATTCCCGATACCAAGCATAGTTGTCCACCCTCTATAAAGATTATTAAGTTTATATTCCGCATTCGTTATAACCCTTATACTAACTTTGATCCATGCATTTAGCATCATGGTTAAGAAGTGAGGGTCAGTCCCTGATCATAAGGTAAAGCGCGGAGCGCTTTGCTTTTGGCGACCCTCCTCGCAAACGAAAGCACTCTACTTCATCACCCCGAGCCTCGTCAGTCTCGACGCGATAGCACCTGATGTTCGTTGATGACGCTTGGTCAGTTCTGAGATCGATTGCCCGCACTTAAACGCTTTGACTAATTCTCGGTCCTCTTCTTTACTCCATGGTTGGCCAGAATTTCCCGGCTGACTATTCGCTCGCTTTCTTTTGTTCTCCTTCAGCTTTAAGGCATCTAAGGCTAGAGACAATGCTCGCACGGTATCTCCTGTATTGAGCGAAGGTTTCTACCGCATGAACCGCCACGCGCTTTTCCTAGCAATTCTCTCCTTTAATCTATCCGTGACCAGTCCACCTACAAAGTTGACTAGGTTTTGTTAGGGTAGTTGAACGACAAATAACCTCCACAAGATTTGGGAGATTTGCTTCATAAATCGATATAAGCCCACTCCGGTAAATGAACCGAAGTGGGCTTTACTTTCGTACTTTAAAGATTAGCGGGACTGTCCCCTACCCGAGGGGTATCCCCGAGGCGAGCATTTGTTTCAGCGAAGCACTTTATATTAAATCAATTAATTCTATTTTCACTTTCGATAGTTCCTTTTCAACAACATTCCAAACAATCTCTAGGTCCACACCAAAGTAATCATGTATTAATACATCTCGAAGTCCAGCCATATTTCTCCAAGGTATTCCTTGATGTTCCTTTCTAAACTCAATAGAGATGTTCTTGGTTGCTTCTCCGATGATTTCTAGATTCCTAATGACTGCATCTTGGATTAAGCCAGATTTGATAAACCCTTCTTTTCCTAATTGATCAGTATACGATTCAATTTTTTCTATACTATCGATGATATGTTTAATATAGACTATATCATTTTTCATAATTGAATCGCATCTCCTAAAACAGTATCTTTCATATATTTATTTAATCCATTTTCACTAATGATATCAACTCTAATACCCAACAATTCTTCAAGTTCATCCTTCAATTCAATTAAATCAAATAAACTTCTTCCGGGTTCAAAATTAACAAGTAGATCAATATCACTATTGTCAGTTTCTTCTCCTCTGGAAATGGATCCAAAAACTCTCACATCATAAGCACCATGAGTTCTAGCAATCTCTAAAACTAAATCACGCTGCTTCTTTAATGAATGCAGATTCATTTTCATAGCACCCCAATATTAATTATAACATAAAAAACAAACATTAACGAATGTTTGTTCTTAAACGTCTCGTAATAAAATGAAGGTTTGATTACTGTTAAATTGATATAAGGCCACTCAGGTAGCTAACCGAAGCAGGCTTTACTTTCGTAATTTAAAGAACGGCGGGACTGACCCCTTCACCGAGCTAAAGCTTTAGCTTTAGCGTGGTCGATCACTTTAAAGAACCGCGGGACCGACCCTACCCAAGGGGGTATACTCCGAGGCGATCAATAAATAACTTCAATTCTATCATTTTCATGAATTTCTCCTGGTCTTTCTACAGAACAGACAATGCCTCTCTTTTGATGTGCTGCCTTAACAAATTTCGGTGCTATCTTTACCTGTTGCGTTTTTTCCTCTATTACTTTACCAGGATGAATACAAGGAGGATTTTCGCCTTCACAAATGATTACAGCCCCACTTGGGAACATGATCCGACTACCCATACGCAGTTTTGTCAAATCATCTATTCCACTGATCAACAAATTTGCACCTAGCCACTCTGGAAGAATCTCTTTCACTCCTAATTCTCTTGCTATATTTTCGCATTCCTCTAAAGAAACAACACTGATCTGACGGCGGTTTTGAATCTCAGTTCCCCTTTCATACATTGGCAGGCGAGAATCGGATTTAGTTGTGATGCCAAAATGCCTGTCGCCAGGGATTCCCCCAAAATCTAATTGTACTGATGTCACACGTGATGTAACAAAACTTTCCTTATCTAATGTATATAGAACCGCTTCTAACTTCCCTACTAAATTCTCCATGACGCCACCTCTATAATATGTATTCTTGATTGGGGGGTTACTTTCATACTTTACACTTTAGCGGAGTGCGGAACAGTCACCATACTATTCTTTTAGCTATTCCACTTCAAAACTGGCTACTATATTTTTGGCTTTCAAAATCTCAGCAATTTCCTCGTTTGAAGTAACTTCTTCAATGAAATCGTAAATCTTATTTATTCCTTCTTGCAGCTCTATATCGCCGGTGGATTTCCATTTCGCTTCCATTTCACTTCTAGCAATATAGAGTTCATACAACGCTTCTAATTTCTCATTCATATGAATAAGAGAATCAATGGGGTATACTTCCGTCTCCTTCTGATTAAACCATTTTTTAAAACCAGCTTGGACAGGCTTAGGGAAAAGGTGTGGCTTTTTCTGTTCCTCTCTCAACTCCCTAAATAGTTTCTCTAAGTTTGCGATTTTACTGGCAATCTCTTGACCTTTGTTTTCCTCTATCTCAAAACGAAGCTTCCGTGAAGCATCCATAAATTCTTTCAGTTTGTCAGATTCCTCTAGGTAATTTTTCTTCATGACCTTCCTTATCACGGCATTTGATTGTCCTGAGAACAAGTAAATAATAAAGACTAAGGTGAAGAAAACTTGGAACATCGTGAAAAAATAGGGCTTCATTATATCTTTAAGATTCGGAAAAAATGTGTTTAAAACAGCCAAATGATCACTGATACCCATCTGACCCATGAGTATAGGAAAGACAGTCAGAAAAGTAATGAATAGAAGCAATTGATTTAATCTCTTCGTTTTTTCTTCACTTTTTAAAGCTTCTTGTTCTTTTCTTTTCGCTATCATAATATCGACATAGGAGTATAAATTATTAATTTTTTGATTTTTAAACTCAAAGGTTAAATAAATCTGATCCAGCCGTTGCTTGATCTTTTCAGATATTAATACTTTTGCCTTGCTCATCGGATTCAAACGATCAATTGCACCGATGGAGAAGGGCCGTGTCCAATTGGACATAATCACTTTTTGGTCTTGTTCATACTTTCTTTGGACATATCGTATATCCATAAATAGCTCCTGAAGCTGCATCTGCATTTTATGAGCTAGAATTTGTTGTCGGAGTAAAATGTTACTTAGTTTTTCACTCCAAACTCTTTTTTCCATATTTAAAACAATTTTATTGCTGGAAGCTATAATGATAGACAGCAACTGAAATTTATTAAAGAAAGCATCATTTAACTTGAAATGGTTGGAGATTTCATAGATATTTTTTTCATCGTTGCGGAGTATATCATAGGAGTCGTAGATCGATTGTTCAATGGACTGTTCCCCATGATTCATACTTATTAAAAGGTATTTGGTCTTAATCTGTTCTCTCTTATCGGAATAGTGTTCACTTTCCCTATGTAAAAGCAAAGATCCCCGGTGGAAAATGCCTCCAGATAGCTGTTCGGAAAATAGGAACGGATCGCCTAATAGCTTATGAGTGAAGTCCTGTATACGATCTTGTTGGTTTTGAACGATTTCCTCAACAGTCATTTTATTCGGTTTTAAGAGAATCCCCCAAAAATAAGGGACAATGTACTCTAGACCAAATACTTCTAACGTATCGATTTCCACTCTCGTTTCAGGGTCAACTGGATTAAACATGGTTATTTTCGTAAAAATTTTATTATCTATAATTTGAGCTATGGCTTCTGTATCTAAATCCCCGAACTCTAAACGGATCCTCACCGCTTCTTCCAATCCTCTATCGAATAAATGGTGAACTCCGTTTAATTCCATACCTGAAGGACTAATAATCGACAACTGAACATAGCATACCTCTACCTCTTTATAATCGAATTCATCTGAAGCAAAGTGATCCAGGTGTTTCTCTTTGGCAATTACCAACCTATACTCGTAGCCATCTTCATCCCATTTCGAGAAATGCTTATGTTCCTCTCTTTGTTGATGGGTCTGTGTGAGTACATAGTCTAATTCCTCAACTAACACAATTTCGAAATCCTCAATAATTACTTCATACTCATCAGATAGAGAATTGCTTAATTTAAAAATACTAAAAGTCACAATCATCTGATCTACTTCAATTCGTTGATCTTTCGATTCCTCTACTTCTAAGAGTTGTTCCGCCATGCTTATCAAAGCCTCCCTTGTTCACTGAAAATAGGTCACCTTGGCAGCCACATGCGGATGATATGCGAAGTTGTTCGAGCTTCTCTTATTTTTAAAGTTTTGCTAGTAATTCAATAGATTCTTTTAACGAAATCCCTTTTTCCACTGCAACCTTTCGAATAAGTTCCTCGTGCTTGATCATGAAATCATAAATTCCCTGTTCATCTTCGTACCACCACTCGAGATGCCACCAACAATTCGGATCTAAATAAATGGTCATTAAATCCCCACTTGTTGAACTAACCATTCATAGGTTTCATGAATCAGTTCATTCGTCACTTCTTGACCCTGATTGGAAAAGAAGTAAAAGCGGGAGTAATTCATCTTTTCCTCATTGAAGAGGGAAAGATCTCCCGGCATGGTCAGAATCAAACCATCTCCACGTTGGCAAACCTCATCTACTTCATATAATGAAGCGTTTTCTTTAAAAGTGAAAATGTACTCCTTCCCATCCGGAAAATAAAACTCTATTAAATCACGATCTGTAGAAAACTTAGTATCGCCAATCATCCCCTGAATAACATTCATTTTACTCACTCCCATATAAGGCTTATTACCTATATTGTACCATTTCTTGGATAAAGCAACTACTATGAGAGTGCCTCAATAGGTGCCTTTCGGCTTAGGGTGAAGTGGCTTTTTCTATTCTTCCTCTTTCACTATTCGACCTTTCGTCATCTTATCTTTCAACCATCTAACCACTTCATTAATAATGAGAAGGAATACTCCCATCTCGATAGCATGATCTGCCAAGTTAAAAACCCCATCAGACCGAACGATAAAATCCGTCACCTGCCCAAACCTAAGTCTATCCAGACCATTTCCAATCGCTCCTCCAACTAGATCATTCAAAACTCCAATCCATGAGAGCACCCTGTATTTGTCCAGTTCTACGTAAATAGAAAACTCCAATGACGAACAACACAGCCACAACTCCAAAGAGCCGTGCATAGCCCGGACCAGGTCTTATGACAGTCAGAATCAGGAGCGGATTTGGCATCGACAAGACTTTGTACAATCCCTAGTATTCAATATTTTCGCACCAGCTGTCCCTCACGTCCGTTTCTGCATCTAAATAGAACCTCTTCTTCAGGGGTCAAGGCATACTCCTTTAATTTTTCCTCGGCTTTCTTAAAAAGCTCCCATTTGTCTGACATTCCTGTTCCCTCCTCTACTCTATCGTTTTTTAGCCTAACCCTAACATCCGTTGTATCAGTTTTTTGCTGGTATACGAGAGATCCCCTAATAGTATATGACTATAGGAATCTATCTCTTCTGGAGAGTCTCAATTCATCCATACCAGCCTTCCCTCAGCATATGAAGCGATGTGCCCATCACCAATACAAGATCAGCCTCACTTCTAAGGCGATCCATGGCTGGAAGAAAACATAGAATGGCGGAAACCTCAAAAGCAAAAGAAGGCCTGATCTACAACGTAGTGATGTGGATCAGGCCTTTACACTTTAGCGGAGTGAGGGTCAGTCCCTCATCACAAGGTAAAGCGCGGAGCGCTTTGCTTTTGGCGACCCTCCTCGCGAACGAAAGCACTCTACTTCATCACCCCGAGCTTCGTCAGTCTCGACGCAATGGCACCTAATGTTCGTTGATGATTCTTGGCCAGTTCTGAGATCGATTGCCCGCACTTAAACGCTTTGACTAATTCTCGGTCCTCTTCTTTACTCCATGGTTGGCCAGAATTTCCCGGCTGATTATTCGCTCGCTTTCTTTTGTTCTCCATTAGCTTTAAGGCATCTAAGGCTAAAGACAACGCTCGCACGGTATCTCCTTGTTGATAAGGGCTCCCTTGAGGCAGTTCTTCCCTGGTATAAGGGTTCCTTCCTTCAGCAAGGAGTGCTACAATCTCATAGGCTCGATCCATTTCCATCCGAATTCCCTCCACTCCGGGTTGTTAAGATACCAGCTCTACCAACTGATTTAGCTTGATTCGTACAACTCCCTCTAGTTCAAGCAAGGAGACGGTTTCAATAATTTCTGCATGATTCTTTCTCAACTGTTTGGTTAATTCATCGATGGACAGCGGGGCACATTTTAAATTCTCTATAATGTCACGTTCTAAAAAAGTGAAGGATGAGCTGCTTTCCGTTACAAGCTTCGGAACCGACGGAGCAGGAGCAGGTACAGAAGCAGGAGTACGGCATGAGGACATGAAATGGGAAGATATCATGG
>NZ_SDLI01000022.1 GCF_004123195.1 Ammoniphilus sp. CFH 90114 | reverse complement strand
AGTGTCCAAACTTAGGGGGCTAAGCCGATTTGGATGAATAACAGGAAATTTTCCGCTTATTACAGGTCAAAATGGACAATCCAACAACTTAACGGAAAAATCTCCGACTATTGCCTACCGCCAATTGACCAGCTACCTCTAGGTCAGATCAACCCTACCAGTGCTCTCCCTTTTTAGGGAGTGCTTTCTCTCAACACCTCCAAGTAAACCTCCTGAAAAGGAAGATTGTATTTCCTCGCTAGCGCTGCAACATCTTCATACTCCGGTGCCTGTTGAAGAACACGATCGCCATCTATGGCCTGCTTTACCCGAACCATGCCGTATGTGGTTTCGACAGAAACAATGCGCCTCTCGAGGATTTTTCTGGTCCATTCACTGCGTCTTACCCCTAGTGTACTCGTTTGAGTTAACAGGACTTCCTCACAACCATCCGCTCTTTCCGGTTGAACGAGAACTGTGATGAGCGTCCCGGGGCGATTTTTTTTCATATAAACAGGGGTATAGTAAACATCAAGAGCCCCTTCCTGGAATAAACGTTCCATGGCAAAGCCCAAGGCCTCCCCCGTCATATCGTCCAATTGAGTTTCCAAAACGTAGATCGACTCTCGCTTTCTATCGTTTACCTCTTGAATTAAGATCGCCCGGACGACATTAGGATGGTCAAAATCTTTATTCCCTGCTCCATATCCGATCCTCTCCATTTTGATAGATCCTATCGGTCTAAATTCTTTCACCAGAGCCTTTAATATCCCTGCACCTGTCGGGGTGGTTAGCTCCCCTTCTACAGGCAAGTCAGCAAGCGGTATCCCTCTCAATAGTTCTGCTGTGGCAGGCGCCGGGATGGGATAGAGCCCATGCGCCATCTTCATTTTTCCATATCCCGTAGGAACAGGCGAGGCGTAGACTTCATCAATTTCAAGATATTCCAAAGCCAAACATACCCCTATTGTATCTATGATGGAATCCATGGCACCGACCTCATGAAAATGAACCTCCCGGGGATCCATTCCGTGAATCTTCGCTTCTGCCTCGGCAATCACCTGAAATATCGCCATACTCCGCTGTTTGACTCGGTTAGGTAATGAAGAGCTCTCAATCATATGTAAAATATCCGCTGCTTTTCGATGAGGATGATCATCTAGAAGTTTAAAATGATAAGGCTGGTTGGCACCCTGGCTTTCTAGGTGAATAGACAGCTTCTTCGCTGCAATTCCTCTTTTATTGACAGGGAGAATTTCGAGTTCAAAGGGATCAATCGGTAATTTTCTTAGCTGCTCTGAAATATAGGTGAGATCGGCCCCAAGGTCAACTAAGGCGGCTAAAGCCATATCCCCGGCTATACCGAAGATGCAATCGAAGTAGAGAGTTTTCATGGTCTGTTTGCCTCCATCACTAATTGCTGAATCATTGCAGCCGAATAACCTGCCCCGAACCCATTATCTATATTGACAACCGTAACACCGGCAGCACACGATGTCAGCATGGATAGAAGCGGAGTCAACCCTTGAAAATGTGCGCCATAACCAACGGAAGTAGGTACTGCAATAACCGGGCGTCGCACCATCCCTCCGACCACACTCGCTAGAGCCCCTTCCATTCCGGCAACCACGATGACAACTTGAGCCTCTTTTATCATTTCGCGATAAGCTAATAAGCGATCAATCCCTGCTACTCCTACATCATAGATCCTTTCTGTCCGACATCCCATCCACTCCGCCGTGTCCGCCGCCTCTTCCGCTACCGGCAAGTCTGCGGTACCCGCACAAAGCACAGCTACCTTACCAGCATACTTCTGAGTGGGTTCTCCCCATGTCAGAATTTTCGAAGTGGGGCGATATATCGCTTCTGGAAAAGCGCTTTGGATCGAATCTGCCATTTCCTTTGATGCTCTTGTTACCATTGCTCGTCCATGAGCTGCAACTAGGGCAGAAAAAATAGCTTGCACCTGATCCACCGTTTTCCCCTGACCGAAAATGACTTCAGGATAGCCTGTTCTACTTTCCCGTTCAATGTCTACTTTACTGAATCCCAGATCCTCAAATGTACTCATAGCAGCATTCCCCTTATTCTATTCAAAGTTTTAATGGCCCCAGGTTTGTCCAATTCTTTGAAACTTCATATTGTTATATATGCCATGGCAAACCAGCTTAATGCCACAAATTATCCGCAAAAATATTTTATCTTTTCAGTTAATTATAACCTACATTTCCTCTAACGCCAATCGAATGCCCCAGGCATACATTGTATAAAAGTGACGAATGGAGGTTTCATATTTCTTATGCTGGATTTCAACACACTTTGTCAACAATACGGTCAAATCCTAAAAGCTGAGCCAAAAGTGGAACATGGGGTGTGCTCGGTAGAGTTTCATCGTGATCTAAAGGTCACCATTCAAGGTCGGCCTAGTCGTGGAGAACTTCATGCGGAGGTTATGTTTGAATCATTGGATCATGAAGGAAATGCGCTGAATATGGGGGAAACCGTGATTCTTGAAGAAGAAGTCCCTTACTTTATCAACATCTTAGTTCGAAATGGGATCATTATAAGTGCCCTGCATAACCATTGGCTTTACGCCAAACCCAATATCTTATATGTTCACTTTCAATCCGTCGAACCTCCGTTATCTTTTGCACGTAAAGTGGCAGAGGCTTTTCGGGTGTTGAGGTAAATCAAGGCGGAGCCATCTTGGCAGCCGCCTATCTCCTATAATCCATCATTGTTCAATGCGCCTTCTTTCAACATCGTCGAATAAAGTGCGCTTTTTCTTTGCGCGATTTCCTTCACCATCTCCAACTGCTTCATTTGTTGATCCAGCAGATGAATATGCTGATCTAGCATATCGATTCTCTTCTGTAAGATTTGGTGGATCTCGAACTCCGAATTGTTACTTATGAGTAAGCAGCCATCCTCGGTAAAAGTCGCGATCTTCCCCAAGCTCATTCCTGTTTCCTTTAACCCATGGATAAACCGGACATATTGAAGATCCTGATCATCATAGCAACGCTTCCCATCCTGGCGGCGTGGTTCGGGAAGAACCCCTATTTTTTCATAATACCGCAAGGTATAGGCTGTAATTCCTGTTAATTTAGAGATTTCCCCAATGGAGTACATAAACGAAGATCTCCTCCCTTTATCATACGGTAAGCACAACCTTACCGACGGCTTCGAATTCTTCTATTATCCGATGGGCATTCGCTGCTTCGCGCAGTGGAATCTTGTGCGAAACAATCGGGCTAATTTTCCCTTGTTCCAACCATTTGAAGAGTAAGCTTAAGTCCTCGTGGAACCATTCGGGCTGTTCTTTTCTAAGCGTAGTAATGCTGTAAAGATATACACCATTTCCGCTCTGTGTCTGCTTTATACCGGAAAAAATCTTCCAATCCTTTATCCATTCTTCTGGGTTTGCCTCACTGAGGACAGAGGTGTATCCGTAACCGATAAAACGCCCCTTACTGCTCAAAGTCTGAATGGATCGCTGCCAATTCGATCCCCCTATCGGGTCAAACACAGCCTCTACACCTCCGGGTGCTAATCCTCCGAGAACTTCTACAAAATCTTCCGTCCGGTAATCAATGGGGGTTGCCCCATACCGGGAGACAATAGGGTGTTTAGCGGAAGAAGCCGTTCCGTACATCTTTACCTTTGCAAGTTTACCAAGTTCTAGTAAGGCCGTCCCAACCCCTCCGCTTGCCCCATGAACTAAGATCGAATCCCCCTCTTTAACCTTAGCAAGGCGATGAAGCATTTGGTAGGCTGTTACATAATTGAGAATGATCGCCGCTGCTTGAGCAGGATCTACGGACTCGGGGACTTTAACAAGGTCCTGGACCTTGGCATAAACATAAGCTGCATAGCCGCCAGTACCATCAAATAAGACACAAACCTTATCTCCTTTAGCATACTGATCCACATCTTCTCCTAATTCCTCTACCGTTCCAACTGCATCATATCCCGGTGTGAAAGGAGGCACCGGCGACATCGGATAAACTCCCTCTCTTCTCATTATATCGGCAAGAGCAACACCTACGATTTGGACTTTTATGCGAATTTCTCCTCGGTTTGGTGCACGCAACGATTCCTCCACCACTTCAAGAACGTCCTGTCCACCATTACGAGTGACAACAATACGAGTATTAAGCATCAGAACATCTCCTCTAACTTGGATAACTGCTCCTATTGTATTGGTTAGAGTAAACTCTAAGTCAAGGACTAAAAATGGACCAATAAAATATTTGCATATAAGGAAAATATTCTAAATATCAAACTTGAGAAACCGTTTATTTCACTGGATTCATCAGTCCCATTGAAAAGATTATCATTATTCTGGAAGATTTTAAGATAAGCCAAATTGTTTACACATCAATTTTCCTTGTGTTTCAATAGGGGTACACATTGCTCCATTCACAAAAATCGAAAACACCCTAGAAAGGAAGAGAGATTGTGAAAAAGAAACTATGGCTATCTTCAATTGCGTTTGTTTTCGCATCCATCCTTTTAGTAGGACAAGTAGATGCAGAGAATACAACTACCTACACCGTTCAACCCGGTGACTCCATGTGGAAAGTAGCGATTCGCTTTGAGGTCGGGGTCACCGAAATCATGAAGAGCAACCCACAAATTACAAACCCTAACCTTATCTATCCAGGGCAAAAGCTTCAGATTCCCCAATACGATGAAGTGAAGAAACTAGAATATGAAGTTGTTCAATTGGTCAATCAAGAACGCGCAAAGCATGGTTTAAAACCGTTAATTGCTGATTGGGAATTGAGCCGCGTAGCAAGGTTTAAATCAGCCGACATGCGGGACCTTAATTACTTTGACCATAACAGTCCAACATACGGTTCGCCGTTTACCATGATCCAAAATTTTGGATTAACGTACCGTAGCGCTGCGGAGAACATCGCGGCTGGACAAACGGATGCCCAAAGTGTCATGAAAGCCTGGATGAACAGTCCAGGGCATCGACAAAACATTCTCAACCCCAACCTCACCCACATCGGATGTGGTTACGCGCAAGGCGGGAAATGGGGTCACTATTGGACTCAAATGTTTATTTTAAAATAAGGCTCTTTAAAGCTTGTTGTTGATTTTTTGATCAAAAATAAAACCCACCAAATTGGTGGGTTCTTACTATGTAATTGAACTATAGACTCCCGTTTAGTGGAATAACCAATCATATCTGCTGAAAATAAAGGTGATTAGATGTTTTTAATCGCATACTTTATGGTATTACAGATTATAAGTGGGTTGAAATGTACTTTTGTTTAAAATGTGACCAAATTCATCAAAAAACAACGGCAGAGAGAATCTTAACAACTGGATTTCGAACCATCATTGCACAATGGAAAAGTATCCGTTAGGTATTTGTAAGGTAATTACGAATGAAATTTCGAATACCAATACCAATGGCAGCTCCTAGAACTAAAAAAAGAATAGGTAGCCAAATAGGACCTAAAATATAAGGAGAAAAGATAACTCCAATGGTTCCCATGTAAGCGGAGATGACAAAGGGCAAGAATAAAAAAGAATCACCTCCGCCAGCATCTCGATAAGCATCATAAATGGCAAACAGATAAAGACAAGGGTAAATCATTAACCATCCATAATCAGTCACTTCAATGGCTTTTTGAATGTCACCATGAAAACTGTACATAATGGCTTGATTCAACCTTGCCTGTACATTGATTAAGACCTCTAACGTAATAAAAACAAATCCCTTAAAATATTTGCTATTTAAAAATTGAGCAAACCCAGGTAAAGCAATGCTCCATAGAGTTTTCTCAATCTCCTTCGATCTTCCCATGCCGTCACTTCTTACCGCTTGCTAAAGTAACACGGTCATCTGCGGTTGGTGGTTGCTCCATCCATCCATTATTAATTAAAATGTTCGCTCCATCTTCCCCATATTGCTCCATTTCAGCTGTTAAACGTGTATATTGGGTTGCTAAATCCCTTCTCATGGATACCGCAAGCGCTGCCCCATAAAAAGCAACCGCTGTTTGTGTTAAAACCCCAGTATGAAACATGATTAATTTATCAGAAAATGGAGAAATCGTTGAATTTGTTACTTCCGAATCCCATGACGGAGGAGAAGGAAGATTATCTTCATGGAGTAAAGAACTGAAAATTTCAAGATGTTTTGAAGAAAGTTGGGTTCCCCTCATGAGATATTCCCGAACATCTTTAGATTGAGCGACCTGACCAAAACCAAGAACCATTGCTTTCCCCATCACCGTTTTATTCATGTTAAAGGTAATGTTACTAATTTCGATTCCATTTAAAGGTCGGCGATTACCAAACCAACCCGTTAAAAATCCTTGTTTTTTTACATATTGAGCCATCTCTGGTGGGTGTAAATAGGGTGGTCGAGTGTAGAGACCTTTTGATAAAAGTAAATCAAGGGAGCGATTAAACAGCTCGATGGTTTCGTTGTTGCAATCCGCATAAAATTTCCTCATATCAGCACGAGCTGAGGTAGTGAAAGCCACAGCGTATCCAGTCATACCATGCGCCGCCATAATGTGCATATATTTCAAAAAGAACGAATCAGAAAAAAGTCTAGGTGCTTCCAAGTTTACATCTCCATCTGTGAATCCATAAGGAATGGGGTATTCTTCTTCACTTAAAAAGCCTTTAATCACTTCAGTATGACGTTTCGATAAACTCAAAGAGAATTCTAAAATAGAGCGAATATCGTCATCTTCAACCTTCTTTAACATGTAATTGATAACACAAATTGCCATACTGTCATTCATGTATTGAGTCCAAAGGTTTGCCAATTCCGTTGAAACTAATTTAGGATTGTGTTGAGTTTCCATTTTATCCTCCTGAATAACATTTATTTTAGTATTCCTTGGTAGATGGAAAATATAGTTTCTCTCGATTGATGACCATATTCTGCAAACCTGCCCAATAGTTCAGTAGCAAAAAGAGGAGCAGCTATGACAGCTACTCCTCCGCAATCGATTCACGTTAGTTAACAAATACATTTATTTATCTCGATATTTCTCAATTTCTTCATCCATAACTTTATCAGTGAAATAGACGTCTTCTTTTTTTAATTGAATTCTTATCAATAGTTCAAGTTTTTCATTAATGCTTGATATCGTCCATACAACAAACCCTACTATTAGTACGTTTACAAGAATAAGAGTAATTATTAATCCTTCCATATCCTCATTCCTTTCTATGATAAATTTTACCATAGATTAAAACTTATTTATTGAAGATTCCTGCCCAATAGTTGAATAACGAACAAAGGAGCCAGTGAATAAAAATTGGCTCCTTAACTATTGATTCCCGTTACTTCAGTAGCACCTACTTCTACTTCTCATAGTTTATTTTGTTTTACTTCCTATTATGGTTCAATATATTTTCCGTCATCATTAGGAAACTGTGTGGCAAATCCCCGCTGGTTAACCTGCCCATCACTATCTACATAATACATGTAAATCCAATTGGGTTCATTCTCAAAAGTAACCAGCTAAGTCTTGAGAAATCCAAAAGTAAGACAAACTGGCATCGGGTAAATGTATTCTAACGATCCCTATTTGAACTGAGTCTATATGATTTGCCATGTAAACACCTTTTTTCCGTTTATGTGATTTTATTTATCTAAATAGAAGGAACCATCTGGATGCTAATGTCTCCTGTTAGCAAAGTAATTTATTTGCAGGAATGAATACTACTAGTCAAAACCGCAGGTCCCAGCTTTCCTGTTTTAGAATTGGATAGTCGAACTTGGATATGACTATTTGTTAAATCTGCTGTAATAATGTCAATCCTACCTGCCCAAGTCGGACCATCTTCTTCTGGCGTTGGATAAAGTTTAAATCTCCAACTTATTTCATTTTGAATATAAGCAAAACCTTCAAAACCATCATAATCCCCAAAAGAGGACGGTGATGGAAGATGGGTAACGTGAATACTTATATGAGTCCGTGGGAAGCTCGGTGTTAGTTTCACTTTATAGACCAAAGCTGCTCCTTTTGCATTTGGAAAGCCACTATTTATGGGTTCTAAGACAGAACTGCAAGGCATAGGTATATCAGCTTTTCCAGTAATAGGAGCAATAAATACAGCAACTAAAATAAATAATGATACAATTATCTGCTTCACTTTTATTCCCACCCACAACATTTTGTTGTGTTTATTTTCCCATCCCCTGCGTTCAATTATTAATCCTTCACAAATCATACATAATTAGATTTTGTTTTACTGCACAATATATTTGAACTGTAGCAAATGGGATTCAGGCTGGAAACAGGCGTTGGCATCGGCCCACGCCTTAC
Source organism: Ammoniphilus sp. CFH 90114 (assembly GCF_004123195.1). Classification (NCBI taxonomy): domain Bacteria; kingdom Bacillati; phylum Bacillota; class Bacilli; order Caryophanales; family Paenibacillaceae; genus Ammoniphilus; species Ammoniphilus sp. CFH 90114. The sequence continues at coordinate 29,690 of NZ_SDLI01000022.1, read as the reverse complement.
GAATTAATTCTTCCAATTCATAAGTACCTGCTTCCACCACTGTCCTTACTTTGATGTGACATCCAATTTAGTTCACATTTTTGTAACTTGTTTCATATCACGGTAGTGTTACAATTAGTTTAGTAAACTTAACTGTTTAGCTAACTTAACTGTAAGGAGTTGGATTTGTGACGAATACCAAGGTTTTGTTAGAAGAGGCACAATTCTATAGTGAAGCCATCAAAATGGTAATGATTAAAGAATACCAATCTGTATTAGATGAACACGAACTGACTTCTAAACAACTTTTGATACTTCAACATATTTTCATCAAAAACCAATTGACTATTAATGAAGTTTCATCAATTATTAGTGCTACCAAAAGTGCTGCCAGTCAATTTATAAAAAAACTGGAGGAAAAAGGTTATGTTAAGCGTGAAGTAAATCCAGAAAATCGGAGAGAAACATTTGTAAGGTTAGAGAAAAAAGGTGAAGACCTTTATCGAGAAATGGAAGCAGCCAATCAACGTGTAATCGAGAAATATTATCAAAAATTATCAATAGTAGACATCGAAAGCTATCATCGAGTATTAAAAAAATTATATGAATTGACTCAAACGGGTTGGGGGGAATAATTATGATTTTGGAGGTAAGTTTCATTCTACTTTTCATTTTTATAGCAACATATGAACCAATCTGGGGATATATATCTACTCAAAAGTTTAAAGCAAGGATCAGGTATGATCAGACAGCAAGAATAAACTATTACAATTCTACAATGGCTGGGTTATGGACTCCAACAATAGTGATCTTAATTATCGTAGGTCTCACTCCACTATCATTAGGAGATATAGGGCTATCATTTGTTACAATAAATGAAGAAACCCTTGGACCTTGGTTCACATATGGCTCAATTGTCTTGATCATTATCTATTCACTGATGCTAGTCATAAATTATATTGCAATTAGGGTGAGTCCTATATATAAGGAAAAAGCTAAACTGGAACTGGAAAGATATCGCAGTAACGAGAAATTCGGGTCTATGTTTCCAAGAACGAGTCAGGAGCGAAAGCGGTGGAACTATGTTTCTTTAACTGCGGGTATTACTGAAGAGATTATTTACCGAGGATTCCTATTGTATGCCATTCTTTATTTTTTACCTACTCTTTCAATTTGGATTGCACTTGTCGTCGCTGCTTTACTATTTGGTCTGGCTCATACCTACCAAGGGGTAACAGGAGTAATTCGAACTGCCCTTATTGGTTTTCTCTTTGGCGCAGTTTACGTAAGTCTCGAATCTATTTTACCCCTTATTCTATTGCATATCATCGCCGATACTTCAAGTGGGGTTAACCTGGACAAATAGGAGGACATATTGATGGAATGGTTCCTTTCTCAGAAATGGCTTATTTTTATTGAAGTGATGATTGTAAGCTTTGGAATTTATCGGATGGTAAATATCATTAAAACTTATAAAAGGCAAGATGAGGCCTTAACGGTCCATGAAAAGATAGAAAACACAATCAATCAAATGGTTAAAAATTCATTCCTACGTTCCATCCTTTTAAGGGAAGTCCTAATGTGCTATTATTTATTTTCTAAGAAAGCGAATCATTTGAGCGAAGGACGGTCTTTTACTTTTCATAAAGATTCAAGCTATGTCCCGTTTCAAATTGCTATACTATCATCACTTATACTAGAAGGTGTTGGATTATCCTTTTTATTGCATAAATGGCAACCTTGGGTAGCCTGGCTTCACTTGATTCTAACAGTATATGCAATTATTTTCATACTTGGAGATTTGAAGGCAATATCGAGAAATCGGCTTGTTATAAAGGATGAAGAAATAGCCATTCAATTCGGCTTCCGTTATAAGGTTTCCATCCCATTGTCGAATATCAAAAATATTCAAAGTGGAAAAGTCAACTTTGAACAGGATAAGAAAAAGAAGGATCGATTCACAATTGCTCTATTAGAATTTGAAGAACCACATTTTGAATTAATACTTGAAAAATCGCAAGTGATTAAAGACTCACTCGGAAGAAAGCGTAAAGTAAGAAATATCTTTTTATCAATCGATCAAAAAGATATTTTTAATCGTGAAATACAGGAACAATGTCAAAAGTTGAATGCATAAGTACATTGTTTCACAAAGTCACCCAAATTTGGTTATCGTAAAGGACGACTGTTATTAATCCCCATAAAATTGTTCCAATCATTAGTATTTCAGCTACTTAGAGTCTCCCCTTACGTATTAGACTCTATATATCATCTTCGTAACAAAAAGAACAACACCAATGGAAACTGCTTCACTTCAACTATTGACTCCCGTTATAGAGTAATTTTATTATCGCAACTCAATGATTAATGGGTTATTTTTACATAGATTTAATTTGCCTTTCCCGCCAAAAATAAACATGGGTAAAATTCTTGTAAAGGAGAACCCATAATGGATATGACAACTTTAATGAGTGTAGGGAGGACGATTATGGGAGTATTAAGTGGACATCCCCAAAATGAACCAATGCATTATGGAGAAGTGTTTGGTGTTTGGACCTATCTTTCAACGACCAAAGGCTTGTTAGCTGGGTATCAGACATTTATCAATCACACAGGTGATAAAGACCTTAGAAAATTTCTTGAAGATATGACGCAAAATATGAAGCAAGAAATCGAACAAGTTGAAAAATTGCTTAAAGTAAATGGAATTGGATTACCTCCATCTCCACCCGAAAGACCAGTTGCTAATTTAGAAAGTATTCCAACTGGTGCAAGATTTATGGACCCCGAAATTGCCGCAGGTGTTTCTAGAGATATTGCTGCTGGATTAGTTACTTGTAGTCAAATTATTGGTCAAAGTATTCGAGAAGATATCGCTATGATGTTTGGGCAATTTCATGTAACTAAGGCTCAATATGGTGTAAGATTATTGCGCATTAACAAGGAAAAAGGATGGCTAATTCCACCTCCACTAAATGTGCAAACACCAGAACTCGCTCATGTCTAAACCAACGAGAGTGCCGAACGCGGTACTCTCCTTCTCTTTATATCAATGTTGTTGGAAGGGAATTATAATATTGGGGAACAATCCATAATTTAGTCCCTACACTCAAGGATATAGATGAAACCCCAAGTATGCCAGTTCATAAATCTACAAGTAGAAAGGTGATGAGTCCAATGGGACACGATAGCAAAGCATGCAAGATAGCATGTGGGGATTCAAATATACGTTGATAATACTTGGAAGGAGTCTAAAAGTGGATAGTGAAGAATGGTAATAGCCCCTACTCGGTCAGATAATGATTGAGAGGGGCTATTTAGTTATTTGTAGCATAACCGTTCCAATGAGTTAATGATTATCATTAGCAAAACAAGGTAAATTACATTATATTTGGGATAAAGACTTTTATAAACAAGAAGTAACCTAACGAACCAATTATCAAAGGTAATACTATTAGAATAATAGCAGCTCTAGATTTCAATAACTACCCCTCAGTTCAATGCTTATTCTGCTCCTCCACAATCGAATCCCAATAGCTTAATAGCAATTAGGGATCATTCCTTCCCCTTTTGTTTAATGAATACTCCCGCCACTTACCCCTCGCTTTCAATCAATTTTGAAGTGGGGGTATTCTCGACTATTTTGATAGACTGGATTAAAAAAAGGCAAGTATAGAAGTGGTTCCTAATATACTTGCCATTAGCTATTTGACTGTAACGTTAATTCGTCTATATTTATGACTGCTTTCAATTGTTGCAATAAGTCCAGTCCAATGATACCATCCAAATCAAAACCATAATTCATTGCACCAATTTCTAAAGCAAAATATTCTGTTTGCATATCTCCAATTCTGACTGAATCAACCGTTTTTGAATACACAAACTCTGATCCTCCAACACCAGTTATGCGATATATCATGTCATTCTCTTCTGCTACAATCCCAATTGACTCAGCTAAGTCTGTTGAAACAACTGTGCTTCCTGAGCCAGTATCAACTAAGACACGTTGTAGATGAAGCAATTGTCCGTTAAAGGTTAATTCCATATCCGTAAGTAATAAACCATCGTCAATAATTAGCTTTTTCACTATCGCCTAACACCTACCCATTTTTTCTCAATGATATTAGGTTCCTTACGACTAGTATGAAGAACATATAATTCCCTTCTAGGATCTTCTCGATGAATCTCTTGATAGGCCTTCATAGCTTCTGGAGAATTAGTAAACTTTTTCAAGGGAGTAATCTCATCTAAAATGCGCTCACTTTTCTCATTTGTATGTGCTCGAACAGCTTCTATTAAAACCCATTGTCCTGGGAAAGCTAGGCACACATCTTCCCACTTCATTTTGAGTCACCTCCAGAAATATTTACTTATATTGTATCATGGTAAAGGGGAGGGTAATAACACCAAATATTCAGATGCTTGTTAAAGATTACTGCCCTTTAGTTGAATAAAGAAAATCAACAACGAACAATAACAGAGCCTAAAATAAAAGAGAAGACCGTTTTCATTTACTTCGCCTCGCTTTTCCTAATTGGGAAATTTAGCGACTATTTTTGTTAAAATAGATTCATCTCAAGTTTTTTTCTATTAAAAAAGAAATGAGCGTGAAAAAGTGCAAAAACGAAAGCTCGGAAAATTAGGACCAGAAGTATCCACATTAGGATTGGGTTGTATGGGAATGTCAGACTTCTACAGTGGTAGAGACGATAATGAATCGCTGAAAACCATACACCATGCCCTAGATCAGGGTATCAATTTTCTTGATACGGCTGATATGTACGGCGTAGGTCACAATGAAGAATTAGTGGGGCGTGCGATTCAAGGGCGTCGCAATCAAGTTATCGTAGCTACGAAGTTTGGCAATGAAAGAGCAGCAGATGGTACATTTCTTGGAATTAATGGCCATCCGGACTATGTGAAGAAGGCTTGTGATGCAAGTCTCCAGCGCTTAGGAGTCGACTATATTGACTTGTACTACCAACACCGTGTTGATCCCAATGTTCCCATTGAAGAAACCATTGGCGCTATGGCTGAACTGGTTCAAGTCGGAAAGGTTCGTTATCTTGGCATGTCGGAGGCGGCACCACAAACGATTCGCCGTGCTTATCAAGTTCATCCCATTACAGCTCTACAAACCGAGTATTCTCTATGGAGCCGAGATGTCGAGGATGAAATACTCCCTATCTGTAGAGAGTTGGGTATCGGCTTTGTCCCTTATAGCCCATTAGGCAGAGGCTTCTTAACCGGACAGATTCAAAAATTTGATGACCTAGCAGAAGATGATTACCGCCGTCATTCTCCCCGCTTTCAAGGAGACCATTTTCAAAAGAACTTAGACCTTGTTCAGAAAATCAAAGAAATCGCGAATGAAAAACAGTGCTCCCCCTCCCAGTTAGCTCTTGCTTGGCTACTCTCACAAGGGGAAGATATCGTTCCTATTCCAGGTACGAAAAGAGTAAAATATTTAGATGAAAATTTGGGATCCCTACAAGTTTCTCTGACAGATTCAGACCTAGCCCGGATCAATGAAGCAGCTCCTCATGGCGCAGCAGCCGGTAGCCGCTATCCTGAAGCTAGTATGAAGAGCTTAAATTTGTAAAACATGAAGACCCCCGTGAAACACACGGGGTCTTTTTATACTTCCTTTACCATCTTTACGATCTCAGTTTGGTAACCTAAATGGGAATAAAACTGAACGGCTCTCTCATTATTCTCAAATACATTTAACACGAGTTGTTTATATCTTTCATCATTACTTCTTCCCCCTCGATCTCCATTTAGTCAAAGATATTTTAAATGCGGCTTCCATTTATATCAAGACAAACCTAAACGAGAACAAAATGTTATACAATAATTATTCGAAATGTTGTAAAACCCATCTTCTTTTCCTATACACGGTGTCACATTACTCTAAATTATACAAAACCTATGCATTTTTCTCTTTACAAACTCATGACATAATATGTATAATAACTATGCAAAACATATACAAATTCTATGCAAAAGAGGAGGAGTTTTACAGTGCGTAAGCTAAAAGGTTTCCTAATGTCATTGGTTTTCACAATGGTTTTATCATTTTCTATGGGGGCAACTAGTAGTGCAAACAGTGATGATATCGTTGATACTGCGGTTAAAGCAGGAAGCTTCAACACCTTAGCAGCTGCTCTAGAGAAAGCTGATTTAATCGATGCCCTTAAGGGAGAAGGCCCTTTCACCGTGTTTGCTCCAACTGATGAAGCTTTTGCAAAACTACTTTCTGAGCTAGGAGTTACCGCTGAAGAACTATTAGCTCGAGAAGATTTAAAGGACATTCTGTTATACCATGTTGTTTCAGGAAAAGTAATGTCAACGGATCTGACCGATGGAATGGAAGCAGCAACACTGAAAGGAGATAAAGTGAGAGTTTCGCTGAATCCCGCTCAAATTAATGATTCTAACGTCACAACAGCCGACATCGAAGCTTCTAATGGCGTTATCCACGTGATTGATGCTGTATTGCTGCCCGTTGCGCAAGAAAGTGCTCCTCCTATTCCTAAGACCGGTAACGACTCCATTTTCAGTTATGCCTTACTAGCTGTTTTTGCAGGAACGGCGACGTTGTATTTCTATAGACGTGGTAAAGCAGCAAGAGGATAGATTACGTTCAAGACCACAACAGGGCTTCTTCCAAACAACTATGTTCGTGAAGAAGCCCAAAAATCGTTCATTTCAAAGAAATGAGGATTTGAGATATGATTTTATGAAAAAAAATCTTCTAGCCATCCTAATATGCTTCTTAGCTTTTCTATATTCTTCTTACGAGGTGTTCCAATATTACTATGGAAGCTATCAGAATCAACAATTGAATAACTCTATTCAAGAGGATTACGATAATCTTTGGGTGCAGAACGAAGCCACCTACGAAGATGAAGTAAAGTCCCCAGTCGTAATAGAAAAATTCCTACCCCTTCTTGAAATGAACGAAGAAACTATAGGATGGATCACGGTTCCCAATACAGACATTAACTATCCCGTGGTCAAAACGGACAATAATTCCTTTTATCTTGATCATAATTTTAAGCTTGAATCTAGTAATGCTGGAGCCATTTTTATGGATTATCGTAATGTAGGCGATGCAACAGACAGGCACACAATTATCTATGGACATCATATGAGAGATGGTTCTATGTTTAAAGGACTAACGAAGTATAAAGATAAACCGTTCTTCGAGGAGAATCGGGTTATTACCCTCCAAACCTTATTTGAAGAGACAAAATGGGAGATTTTCTCCGCTTATGTGACGGATACTGACTTTTATTATATTGCTACCAATTTTCGTTCTAACCACGATTATGTTGATTTCTTAAATAAATTAGCAAGCAAATCTATCATCCCACAGACGATCAAATGGAATAAACAGGATCAGATCCTGACTCTATCAACGTGTTCTTATGAATTTAATGACGCTCGATTCGTCGTTCACGCCAGAAGGATCAAATAAAGAAATATAAACTCCTATTTTATCGTTCTTTAGTCAACCGCCGTCTCCAAAACTATCACCTTTCAATACTATATTCTATCAATATAGGGAGGTGATATTAGTGAGTGTTAGTCCACTTTGTAGACGTTTCGCTGAGATTTTTGGTGGGGATGCTCAAGTGGTTAATGGGGTTTGTGTGGCCACTAAGCTGAGAACCAACATTAACGTAACGATATTAGGAAGGAAATCACAAGGGTTATTTACTCTTCCATTTGGTATCTCTTTCGAAAGGCTGGATAGCAATGGTAGAGCTTTGTGTCTAGGGGAAACTGTCATTCTTACTAACGAGATTAACCCGTTTATCTCTAGGCTTAGAAGAGCTGGTATTCAAGTAACGGCTCTACACAATCACTGGCTTTCTACGAATCCGAATATCTGGTATCTTCACTGGCAAGCAATCCAACCTCCTTTAGTATTCGCTAGGAATGTAAGAAACGCTTCTAGAGTTCTCATCAACAGACCTGTAGGTCCGATTGTTGTGAAGCTCAAGAAAAAGAAGAAAAAATAACAATGAAAATGAAACGGCTGCCATCAGGTAGCCGTTTTTAATTTCCTTCTAATTGCAAAAGTTGCTTCTTCATCTCCAATCCTCCACGGTAGCCGGTCAAGGTGCCATTTTTTCCGATGACACGATGACAAGGCACAGTAATGAGTATGGGGTTGGCACCGATGGCTGATCCTATGGCTCGTACGGCTTTAGGCTTCTGGATAGAGGCGGCGATATCGGAATAGGACTTAGTTTGTCCATAGGGAATTTGACAGAGAGCGTTCCAAACCTCCATTTGAAATGGAGTCCCTCGAAAATCAAAAGGAAGGGTAAAGTGTTTACGGTCTCCTCTTAAATACTCTTTAAACTCGTTCACATAAGGTTGTAATCTCTCCTCATCTTCAATAAGGGCGCTTTTTGCAAAATGCTTTTCTACCCATTGGTTGAATTCCTCAAACGGCTTGTTCTGTGAACCTACATAGCACAGACCCTTCGTGGTGGCAGCCAGATAGATGCTCCAGCCTTCGTATAACAACAATGTCCAATAAACTTTCATGTCAGATTTCACTTTCATTTTGTCTTCCCTCCGTGCCCGGTTGATGAGTATTCTTTTCGCGATAAGCTTTAGGAGTAGATCCAGTGATCTCTTTAAATAAGGTTATAAAATAAGGAGTGTTTGGAATTCCTACACTCATCGCAATCTCCGCAACGGATTGATCTGTTTGTATGAGGTATTCTTTCGCCTTAGTAATCCTGCTTAACTGAATGTATTGGACGGGCGTTATTCCTTTAACCTGCTTGAACGTTCGCTGCAAATGAAAAGGACTTCCATGACACTGATCAGCTAAAACCTCTAGTGTCAGTTTCTTTGTATAGTTTGCTCCGATAAAACGAGTGATCTGATCTACCCACTCCTGGTCGGGCAACTTTTGATTCGTTGGTTTACATCTTTTGCAAGGACGAAATTGTGCAGTGAGCGCTTGTTCGGCATTCAAAAATATACGTACGTTTCCTTTTATCGGAGTTCTGGATTTACAGGAAGGCTTACAGAAAATACCGGTTGTCTTTACAGCGTACAAAAACATGCCATCATAAGTAGGATCATTTCGGGTGATCGCCTGCCACCACTCCTCTTTAATCATAAATACTCACCTCTCCCTCAGTATACTCAATGAAACAGGCCCATGTATGCTTCTACAAATAAAATAGCAAGATATTGAAATCAATACATGCTATGTTTGTGTTAAAACTAGAGATAGATTGAATTTCTGTAACGGGAGGGTTCAAATGGAAGATCACCAGCAGGAGTTAACCTTGAATTTGCCTAAAGAATTTTGCTTTGATCACAATCTGAAATACCTTTCTAACGCCCACAATGAATGCTTGTTTCAGGTTCAGGATCAACGCATTTACAAAGCTATTCCGCTCGAACAAGAAACTGCCATCATTGAAATAAGAGCGACTGATCCTCACACCTTAACCATTCGCTTTTTGGGTAATAACCCCCCTAAGACAAAGTCGGCTCGAGTTGCTGCTGCTCGTTATGTGATGGATTGGTTTGACTTAGAAACCGACTTACAACCCTTTTATGAACTGGCGATAAAGGATGTTCTTTTGCAAAAAGCTGTAGATTCTTTCTATGGGTTGCGCAATATCGGTATTCCTGATCTGTTTGAGGCGATCTGCTGGGGAATTATAGGGCAACAAATCAACCTTACGTTTGCCTACACGTTAAAGAGAAGACTCGTGGAGCGCTACGGCGAGAAGGTCGAATACAAAGGAAAAGAATATTGGATATTCCCTACCCCCGATGTTATCGCAGCACTAACTGTTGGGGAATTAAGCCAATTGCAAATAAGCACTAAAAAAAGTGAATACCTCATCGGTGTGGCTCAACTGATAATGGAAGGCAAACTATCAAAAGAAAGCTTATTAGCCACAAGGGATTACAAACAAGCAGAAAAGTTGTTAGTGGATATCCGCGGAATTGGACCGTGGACAGCCAATTATGTTTTAATGCGTTGCCTCCGATTCCCATCCGCCTTTCCAATTGATGATGTTGGTCTGCATAATGCCATTAAACATGTGTTAGGCTTGGAACACAAACCAACAAAAAAAGAAATTTTACAACTATCGGCCAATTGGACCAACTGGGAGTCCTACGCAACCTTCTATTTATGGAGATTCCTCTACTAATCATCCAGCTCATGTTATACCCTTTTACCATTTCAGTTATTTCAAGTGAACGAAGAAAGGAAAAAGGCGTTCTTAGTATAGCTAGAACGCCTTAGATAGTTGCATTAGATTGATTTTACCATTCCACCATCGACAAGAAGGGAACTACCTGTCATATACGAGCCAGCATCGGATACGAGGAAAGCAACGACGTTTGCAAACTCCTCAGGTGCTCCATAACGACCTAGAGGAATCGTTTTCTTGGACTGTTCTTCGATATCTTCACGAGATACTCCTAGCTTCTTCGCCTTCAGCTCATCTAAGAAAGCTACTCGAGCCGTTGCAATTCGACCCGGTGCTACCGTATTGACTAGAATGTTGTAAGGAGCAAGCTCCTCAGCTAAAGATTTAGATAGTCCGACAATCCCTGTTCGGAATGTATTCGATAGAATCAGACCTGGAATCGGAACTTTAATGGAAGAGGAAGCAATGTTAATAATGCGTCCGCCTTCCTTCTTCAGATCTGGCAATACCTCTCTAATCATTCGGATATAACTTAATAGATTTAACTCAAACGCCTTCTGCCAGTCTTCGTCAGAGAACTGTTCGAAGTTACCTCCTGGAGGTCCTCCGGCATTATTAATTAGGATATCAATCTTACCCAATGTATCTCTTGTCACCTGAACTAATCGCTGAACATCTTCTACCTTCGTAATATCAGCAGGACAGTAAGAAACCTTTCCCAGTCCTAAGCTTGTTAATTCTTCACATGCCGCTTGAAGATTCTTCTCATCTCGGCTAGTCAGCATGACACTCGCGCCTTCCTTAACCAGCTGCGTCGCTACCGCTTTTCCAAGTCCTTGACTAGAAGCTACAACTAAAGCTACTTTACCTTGCAAATTTAAATCCATTCGTTATCTCTCCTCTCTATTTCTGAACCTTCAGATCCTCTACCGGATTGACAAGCGGCTCGAATCCATCAATATGACACTCGACTACATCACCATTACGAATGACGACCGCACCAGGTGTTCCTGTGGAAATAATATCACCAGGAAGAAGCTTCATCACCTTAGAATGGAAGGATACCAAATACATAGGCGAGAAGGTCATGTTCGAAACGACATTCTTGCGATGTAGTTCGCCATTAATTATAGTAGAAACATTCAGATCTAGCACCTCATCTACTTCATCCGTTGTCACCAATTGAGGACCAAAACTAAAGAAGGTACCAAAACTCTTAGAACGAGTGAGATAGCGTGGATTTACAGCGAGAATATCCTCTGCCGTCATATCCGTAATGGTGGTGTATCCGGCTATGTAATGAATAGCATCTTCTTCTGATACATCCTTACACTCTTTTCCTATGATAATGCCTAATTCAGCTTCTGCCGTAGTCCGATCGGATTGAAGCGGAATCTCAATCGTATCATGAGGACCAATAATTGTCGTATCCGGCTTCATGAAGCTAGCAGGCTCTGTATTCGGTGCCACTTCATGAAGGTCCTTCGCATGCTCCACATAATTGAGTCCAATCCCCCAGATTTTTCGTGGGTGACGATAGAGAGGCCCATACTTTACTTGATCAGAGGGAATTGAACCTTCTAGTCCAAGAAGCTTTTCTTTCCCTCCATTTTGATACCAAGCCTTCATATCTTCTAAGTCTTCACTATTGATAATTTGAAATAAGTCAGTAGCCCATTCTTTTTCGCATTGAGCATTAATCGTCTCAACGAGTAGGACGCGATCCTCCACAACGACTGCTGCTTGTTCTCCTCTGTCTGTCTGCACAGTTGCTAGACGCATAATGATCCTCACCTTTATCTAGTAGTATTTATAACAACAGTGTACTCCCCACTACTTAACTATTGTGGCAGATATTTTCCTTATAGGCTACTTACAAATTTCTTGAATTTCTCCATTCCGGTTACAATGGTGTCCACATCCGTTGCGTAAGATAAACGAATATGATTTGGCATTCCAAAAGAGCTGCCTGGAACAACTAAGATATGAGCCTTCTCAAGCAAGATACGGGTAAGTTGCTCATCGTCCTCAATGACTTCCCCGTCTACTTTTTTACCAAGAAGCCCGTGGATACCTGGGAATACATAGAAGGCGCCCTTCGGCATCGTGCATTCGATCCCCGGTATTTCTTGTAGGAGCTTTACCATCAGGGCCCTACGCTTGTCATACTCTTCGATCATGAGATCGATCGGCTCCATCGTCCCTTCAAGCGCTTCAATACAAGCGAGTTGTACAAAGGACGTTGGGTTGCTCGTCATTTGACTTTGTAGGTCGTCCATCGCTTTTGCAATTTCGAGTGGAGCTGCTGCATATCCCATCCGCCAGCCTGTCATAGCGAAAGCTTTGGAGAAGCCATTTACAACAATCGTTCTATCGAGCATCTCTTTACTTAAACTTCCTATACTAACATGCTTCTGTCCATCGTAGATGAGTTTTTCATAGATCTCGTCAGATAGAACCAACAAATCATGACTAATACAAATATCGGCGATGGCCGCTAGCTCTTCCTTTGTATAGACAGAACCGGTTGGATTTCCTGGACTGTTCAGAATCAACAGCTTAGTCTTCGGTGTAATCGCAGCCTGTAGAGCTTCTGCCGTCAGTTTAAAGTCATTCTCCTGCTTGGTCGGAACAAGAACAGGGATCGCATCAGCAAGCTTTACCTGCTCCCAATAACTTAACCAAGCGGGTACCGGAATGATTACCTCATCACCCGGATCTAAAACAGCTAGAATAATATTAATTAAAGAATGCTTGGCACCACCTGATACCACGATCTGCTTAGGATCATAATCTAAATCATTTTCCCGCTTCAACTTTCGCGCAATGGCTTCCCTAAGCTCAATAAAGCCTGCCACAGGGGTATATTTGGTATAGCCATCCTTTAAAGCTTTATAAGCTGATTCAATAATATGAGGAGGCGTGGTGAAATCAGGTTCTCCTTGTCCGAAGATGGAGATATCAATCCCTTGCTTTCTTAGCTCTCTAGCTTTCATAGTCAAGGCGATCGTTTTTGATTCCTCCACCTTTTGGGCTCTCTGAGACAGTCTCGTTTTCATCTGATTGGCACCCACCTTAGTTTAAGTCAAGATAATTGATAATCTCTTTTAACTCTTTAAGCGTTAACTCATCAATACCCGCACCAGGGAAGCGAACATGGCCGCTTGCCACCGCACCACGTAGTCTATAGATTTCCTTACGGATAGCTACTCCGCCCATTCCTAGCTGTGCTTCGAAACGGATTAATGGCAAGTACTTGTAGAAGTAAGATCTTGCTTCTTCACGTTTACCAGCAGTGAATAAATTATAAGTTTCAACCAAAATCTCTGGATACGAGAATCCCGTCATAATCCCAGAGCATCCACGGTCTAGTTCTTCGAAGAAATACATGCCATTTAATCCACCAAACAACTCAACTGAACCCTCCGCTAACTCTAGAACCTTCGTAGCCTTGATCGTCGTTGGCGCCTCTTCAAGCTTCACATACTTCACGTTTTCAATTTCACGACCTAGTCTCGCAATGAACGCTGCCGGCATGATAACATTCGTCGTTACAGGTTCATCTTGAACCACTAATGGAATTCCAATTTCATCCGAGATGAGCTTGTAGTGTTGATAGACGACATCCAAATTTTTGAGACCAGCTGGTGGAGCGACCATAACAGCTGCCGCACCTAAGCTTTCTGCTTTCTTCGCTAACTCAATAACAATATTGGTACCTTGAGCAGAACAGCCAACCACAACAGGAATTCTTCCATTCACTTGATCAATAAATACCTCGGCCACACGATTACGCTCAGATTCTGAAAGCTTCGTTACTTCACCCATTATTCCATTAATCGTGATCCCTTGAACTCCTGCCTTAATGTAGAATTCGGTTAGATCACGAATGCTTTGTTCGTCTACTTTTCCTTTGTCATCAAAAGGTGTAATTGTAATGCTGCATAATCCGTGAATTTTCATTTTGTTTCTTCTCTCCCTCAATGTCTAATTTAATAATTACTTGGCAAAGAAAGCCCCTTGTCTTTCTTGTTTCGCTTCATATTTTGGGTGACGATCAATAAAACAAAGATACCGACACCCATTATATCGGTCATGATCCCAGGCTTGATAAGCATAAGACCACCTATGAAAGTAATAATTCGCATGTAGATAGGCAGTGCTTCTTTAAAATAGCCAATTGCTCCTGCTCCAATCAGTACCATTCCGAGAACAGCACTAGCCAACGCTGGCAATACGCCGAAAAAGTCCGTGTCAATTAATAGTAGTTCTGGAGACATGACAAACATATACGGGATAATAAAAGCGGCAAGAGCAAGCCTTGATGCTTGAAAACCCGTAATTATCGGTTCACTCTTCGCGATCCCCGATGCAGCAAAAGCAGCAAGGGCGACAGGCGGAGTGATATCCGCGATTATTCCAAAGTAGAAAGCAAACATGTGAGCAGCGAGCACGGGAACACCTAATTGAACAAGGGCCGGAGCTGCAATTGTTGCTGTGATTACATAGTTAGCCGTAGTTGGAGCACCCATTCCTAGAATAATGGAAGCCACCATTGTAAAGAACATGGTTAAGATCAATTCATTTTGTGCTAAAGCTACAAGTCCCGTAGCCATCTTCAACCCGACACCCGTCAGAGTGACTGAGCCGACAATAAGACCTGCTGCGGCAGTTGCCACCGCTACCCCTAAGGCACTTCTTGCTCCCTGTTCGAGGGCAAGGAAAATTTCTTTAACTGACATCCGAGTCGCTCTCTTGATCGCAGCTGCTAGTACTGCAGCAATAATTCCATAGAGAGCCGCACGAGTTGGGGTTTGCCCGCTTAGAAGGACCCCGAGAATAACCACAATAGGAATTAAGAGATGACCTCTCTCTTTCATTAACAACTTAAAGGATGGAACTTCTTCTTTAGTTAGACCACGAAGCCCTAGCTTCTTTGCTTCAAAGTGAACCATCAGCCAGATCCCTGAGAAATAAAGCATGGCTGGAATCGTAGCCGCAATGACAATCTGTATATATGGCGTTCCTGTAAACTCCGTCATTAAGAACGCTGCTGCTCCCATTATAGGAGGCATGATCTGACCCCCGGTCGAAGCTGCTGCTTCTACACCAGCGGCAAACGATGGCTTATAGCCTAACCTTTTCATCATGGGGATGGAAAAAGCACCGGATCCAACTACATTGGCAACAGAGCTTCCGCTAATCGTCCCTTGCAATGCGCTGGAGAAAATCGCTACCTTAGCAGGTCCACCTGTTGATCGACCCGCAACGGCTAGAGCTAAGTCATTAAAGAATAAACCAATTCCTGTTCGATCAAGGAACGCTCCAAAGAGCAGGAACAAAAAGATAAAACTAGCAGAGACCCCAAGGGGAATACCAAAGATCCCTTCTGTTGTAAACCACATGTGGCTGATAATCCTCTCAACCGAGAAGCCACGATGATTTAAGAATCCTGGGAACAAATCTCCGAAGAAGCAATACAGAAGGAAAGAACCCCCTACTATAACGATCGGAAGACCAACAACTCTTCTTGCCGCCTCTAAAACTAGAAGGATTCCAATCCCACCAAACACTAGATCTGTAGGTGTGAAATCCCCCGCTCTTTGAATTAAATCCCTAAAGTTCACCACAATGTAAAGACAAGTGACCACACTCAGGACGGCCAACAGAAAATCGGACCATGCCATCTTCTGGCGGCTCCCCTTCTTTGTCGCGGGGAATAACAGAAACACCAAGCAAAGTGCAAAACTCAAGTGAATGGCCCGCTGCAGCTGGGCTCCTAAGAGCCCAGTGAAGCCGGTGTATAGCTGGAATACAGAGAAAGCGATAGCCAATAAGAATATGGCTTTTCCCCAAGAACCTGCCATCATTCGAAAGTTGGATTCTCTGTCATACTTTTTTAGAATCTCCTGATAACCCTGTTCATTCTTCTGCATTCCATCAGTCCTTTCTACTTCACGCCCTTCTCTTGATAGTACTTCGCCGTTCCTGGGTCTACATTACCGCTAAGTCCGTCTAAAGCCTTGTCAAGAGAGATTTCTTTTCCTTTAGCGTGAATCGTCGCTAATTGATCTAAGTTTTCAAATAACACTTTCGTCATTTCCTGAGTTAATTTTTCATCCAACCCATCGCGCACAATTAACTGAGCTTGAACAGCGATCGTCTTGATCTCTTGATCTTGACCGTTATAAGTACCTGCTGGAATCACATGATCAACAAAGAATGGATACTTGCTCTTCAGCCCTTCTGCAACAGCTCCCTCAATAGGAACCAGACGAATCTTCTTCAAAGCCGATGCGTCCTGTAGAGCAGGGGTAGGAACACCTGAGATAACGAAGAAAGCATCTAACTGATTGTTCTTAAAGGCATCTGCAGATTCAGCATACGATAAGAACATCTCATCAATATCGTCATAAGTGAGAGCGCTCTCATTGAGGATTAATCTAGCATCTACTTCGTTCCCACTACCTGCGGAACCAACAGAAACTCTCTTCCCCTTCAGATCTGTCACACTTTGAATGTCACTGTCTGCACTTACGACTAGCTGAATAACTTCAGGATATAAAGAAGCTACGGCCTTAAATTTATCGAACTTCTCCGTGAATACTTCTGTACCGTCCATTGCAAAGCTAGCAATATCATTTTGTACGAGAGCTAAATCTACTTCTCCCTTGTTAATGAGCTTTAAGTTTTCAACGGACCCACCTGTTGATTGCGCTGTTACATTCAGACCAGGAATCTTCTCTTGCCAGATGGTCGCCATACCGCCGCCTAATGGATAATAAGTTCCAGCTGTTCCTCCGGTAGCAATGATCAGCTGATCGTTAAATTCTTGTTTCGGTTCCGCTTCCTGTGTTGGCTGAGCTGCTGGTTGAGGCTGTGTACTCGTTTCTTGAGTCTGTTGACCACCTCCGCCACACCCCACTAACAACATGGTCATGCTTAGGGATAAAATAGCTGTTGCACCAAACCACTTCTTCATCTTGTTGCCCCCTTATCTTTTACAGAGTAGTCTAACATGAAAAATTTAAAATTTAGCGTATATTAATAATAACCTAATTCTTTGGTGTATAATGATAGATATTAGTTGTTCATTCATAGAATATTTCTATAAGTCGAGGTTAGAGAGGAGCTACACTATGAATCTTCAAAACTTAGAAGCCTTTGTCCACGTAGCCTGGTTTGGATCATTTAGCAAAGCCGCCGAGATGTTATACCTAACTCAACCATCCATCTCATCTCGCATACAGTCATTAGAGAAAGAAATCGGCTCTCCTCTGTTCGAGCGATTAGGAAGACATGTTGTATTAACAGAGCTAGGAAAATTCTATCTCCCTTATGCTGAGAATCTTGTTAATGCCTACAGGGAAAGTAGAGTGGCCATTTCAAGGTATGAAGATGGCGTTACCAGCGAAGTCACGATCGCTGCGTCCCTTAGCATTTCAACTTATATTCTCCCCTCCTTGCTTACGGCTTTCCGCAAGCAGTATCCTGAAGCGAGTATCAAGATACTGACGGGACAAGCTAACGACATCTTAGATATGGTGCTAAAAGGAAAAGTGGATTTTGGCCTGACAAGAACCATCCTCCATCCTAAAATTCATCGCTACCCTATGTTTTCTGACCAGATCCTTTTAGTGGCCTATCCAGAACACCCTTTTAGCAAGACCCGTACCGTACGCCTAGAGGAGATCAGCCACGAGCCTATGATTCTATTTGATCAAGGATCGGCAGACTGGTCGGTTATTCACGGATTATTTCAATCAGAAGGAATGAACCCAAACATCATCTTGAGTGTAGAGAGTATTGAAGCTGTCAAACAGCTGGTGTTAAGGCAAGTAGGTCTGGCCTTCCTGCCCTACATGGCGGTACGAGAAGAAATTGAGAAGGGCGAACTCATCGAAGTTCCAATCTGTAACACTCCTAGACTTGCAAGACAGATTGACCTGATAGAATCCATAGATCGCTCCCAGCCAAATCCCGTAATCCAAGATCTAAAAGAGAGACTAATTCAATCAGAATGGTACGAGAGCCATTTTGCAATCTAAAACAAAAACATCCTTCGAAGACCAAAGGATGTTTTTTGTACAAGCTTTTTCAAAAACCTTATGCAGATGCTGTTATCTTATTCTTTGCTTTTTTCGTCATCATCTTTTGCCCTAATACAACGGCAGTTAAGATAATGATACCTAGAATATCCGTCCACGCTCCTGGGATAATGAGGGTAATCGAACCAATAAGCGTAATGACTCGGGCGGCCAATGACAATGAGCTGAATAGATACCCCTCAATAGCAACACTTAAACCGATGACCCCCCCAACCGCAGTTACAGCTACCCAAATTACCTCTGTCCAATGCGTTAGGTCCTGAAGAAGGAGTGCAGGCGAGTAGACGAAAATGAATGGAATGATAAACCCGGATAAAGCCAACCGAACCGCTTCCCAACCTGTTTTGTTGGGATTTGCCCCTGCAATACCGGCTCCAGCAAAGGCAGCTAAGGCTACAGGTGGTGTAACATTCGCTAATATTCCAAAGTAAAACACAAACAAATGCGTAACAAATGGAGCAATGCCTAATTCTAGAAGAGCAGGCGCAGCCATGGTGGCTGTAATGATATAGGTCGGAATCGAAGGAAGTCCCATCCCCATGATGATGCAGGCAATCATGGTAAAGAATAGGGTTAAGAATAAATGGCCTTGCCCCAGATAAAGAATGGATTGGGTCAATTTAGGCCCTAGCCCTGTTAACGTTGTGACCCCAACAATCAAACCAACCATAGCACAAGACATGGCTACGCCGAGTGTTGACTTAATCCCGGATTCCATCGCAAGCAAGACATCCTTTATCCCCATTCGGGTAGATGGATTAAACCAACTGACGACAACCGACAGAAGTATGGCAAAGAAGGCGGCAAAAATGGGGGTTTTCCCCGTAAATAACAAGTAAATCAATACAATAATAGGGATCAGCAAGTGCCCCCCTTGCTTCAAGACTCCCCAAACACTTGGCAACTCCTCTTTGGGTAATCCAAGAAGATTATGACGCTTCGCTCTTAAATGAACAATGGCGATAATCCCGATATAATATAGAAGACCTGGAAGAATGGCGGCCAAGGCAATTTGACTGTAAGGAATACCTAATGTCTCCGCCATGATGAAGGCGGTTGCCCCCATAACGGGCGGAATGATCTGTCCACCTACTGAAGCTGTAGCTTCTACGGCTCCGGCAAAAGCAGGCTTGTATCCCACTCTTTTCATGAGCGGAATGGTGAAGGCTCCCGTTGTAACGACATTCGCTAATGCACTTCCATTTATTGAACCTAGAAGTCCACTCGAAACCACAGCTACCTTAGCCGGTCCTCCCGTAGAATGGCCCGCTAATCCAAGAGCAATATCATTGAAGAATTGCCCCATTCCTGAACGGTTTAAGAAGGCTCCAAATAGGATGAACAGAACGATATAAGAAGCGGAAACGCCAATTGCCGTTCCAAAAATCCCCTCCGTCGATAAATACATGTAAATGGAAATCTCATCTAAGGACTTCCCGTTATGCTCAAGAAAGCCTGGCATCCATGGACCAACGAATGCATAAAGAAGAAAGATCAGCGTGAGGATCGTTAGAGCCGTACCTACAATACGCCGCCCTCCCTCTACTACCACAATCATCGTTACAATCCCAAAGGTCACATCCAGTGTACTCGGTGCAAAAATAGACATCCGTTGAACAATCGCTTTGTACTCGATGAAAATATAAGCCCCAGATGAAAAAGCTAACAACGCCCAAAGAATATCGGGAGCTGATACTCTATGTTTTGGGGACTTTAAGAATGCAGGGTACATAATAAAAATGAGAACAGCGACGATACTGGTATGAAGAACACGATGCCGCAAGGCATCTAAAGGCCCAAAATAAGAAGTATATAAATGATAACCTGCCAAACCAACACTCAGCACAAAGATAAGCCATCGCCAAAAACCTTTATCAATCTTTCGAAAGCGTGATTCCAGATCATATTTTTCTAAGATCCCGTCCTCGTTGGCCGTCTCTGTTCCCTGTTGAGCTTTAGGAACTGCACTCATGCATGATCTCCTCCATTAAATTGATACTTCCACCATTGCAAAAGGGAAATTTTACGGCTATCTACCGTCACATAATCCCCATCATTCACCCAATCGGTTAAAGGGTATTCTTCTCCATTAATGATTAAACGGTGAAAAGCAAACAATGATACCCCTATAGGTAACTCAGGGAACACACGATCAAAACCAGATTCTACAAACCAATCCTGTTCTTTTCGAAAGTATCGTCCTTCTCTATTCGGAATCCCCGCTCCATAGGCTTTAAACCGAGACTCCAATAGATGAATTTGGTAATCGTCTGTCAATTCAAAGGTTTCTCTCCATTGCTCCAACTCCACCGAATGCATCCATTGTAAAGAAAAGATCCGATTATCTGCGTCTACCGGCTTCATCCAAAGTAATTTTCCACTGTTCTGTTCGGTCAAGGTAAGGACGAATAAGGAAGGCCGGCAGGCAAAAACCAAGCCTGCCGATAAAGCCAATAGCGCCACTCCAATTCTTATTGCATATCCCAATTACTTCATAACACCCTTTTCTTTAAAGAATTTCTCTGCACCTGGGTGAAGCGGAAGAGGCATACCATCCGTAGCACCTTCTAGTAAAATCTCATTGGCAGAGCTATGTGTGCTTTTCAACGTATCCATATTTTCGTAGAAATCCTTGGTTAACTGGTAAACTTCTTCGTCAGACATATCACTATGAGTAATAAGAAGATTCTTTACAATCGTCGTTTCAATTTCTTGATCTATTCCCTTATAAGTTCCTGCTGGAATTTTCCCTGTCGTAAAGGCTGGTGATGCTTCTTTCATTTTCGCTGTGATGTCTGCAGGTACAGGGATGATAACAATATCCTTTGTTGTGGCTAATTCCATGATGCCGGAATTCGGGTAACCCGAGGAAAGAAAAGCCGCATCCATGGTTCCGTTCTTGATTCCTTCAATTCCTTCAGCGAAGGATAAGAAATCTTCGTTTACATCATCATAGGTTATTCCGCTGGACTCTAGGACTCTTTTTGCCATAATTTCCGTACCGCTTCCCATGGCCCCTACCGCAAGTCGCTTTCCTTTTAGATCTTCTAGAGACGAAATCCCTGTATCCTTCGTTGTAACAATCTGCATATAGTTAGCGTATAACCCCGTTACGCCTCTCAAGTTACTTAAAGCACCAGAAGCAGCAAAATTACCCGCCCCATTATAAGCATCAGAAACGGTATCCGCCATAGCGAAAGCGATTTCAGCCTTCTTTTGTGCTATCTTAGCTGCATTTTCCGCTGATGCTCCCGTGGTTTGTGAGCTAGCCTTTGCTCCTGACTTTTCGCTATAGATCTTCGCCATAGCATTTCCTAGTTGGAAGTAAACACCTGATGTTCCACCTGTAAGAATCGTAACTGTTTTACCTTCTAGTGCACTTTTCTCTGTATCTGCACTAACTTGTTCTACGCTTTCATTTTTCGCAGGTTGAGCGTTACTAGCGGTGTCTGCTCCACAACCAGTCAATAGACTCCCAGATAAACTTGCCGCTAGTAAGATCATTGTCATTTTTCTCATACATACCATCCCCCTATTTTTACAATCTATAAGGTTAAAATAGCAAGAACCGTGCCAATCGCTGAAGTGCTATTTTTGTGTATTTGAAGAGAAAGATCAGAGAATATTCGGTAAAATTTACCGGGGTGGCCGGTAGAAAATACTGAATCGGTAATTTTTTCTGTTAATAGTTCTAATCAATTTCATAGAGTTTGATCTTCGTCCTTAGGCTTTTATCCGTCATCCCTAAGATATGAGAGGTCTGAGTTCGATTCCCCTTGCAAAACTTGAGGGTCATTTCAATCATCTTCTTTTCCACATCCTTCATCGAACTTCCCAGCGGGATCTCAACCCTATCACTTTGCGTAGAATTGTGAGATGCTTCATCCTCCTGTATCACACTTTTCGATTGCTGATGATCTGGTTGTCGCTGATCGATAAGAAGCGGGAGATCAGACGGTTGAATTACCTGCCCTTTAGACAAAGCGACGGCATACTCCAGGATGTTGCTTAGTTGTCTGATGTTCCCGGGATAATCATAGTTCATCAGCATATCCTTGGCTTGACCAGATAAACTCTTCAGGGGACGATTCATCTTTGAACAGTATTTTTTGATGAAAAAGGTAATCAATAGATCAATATCTTCCTGGCGCTCTCGTAACGGGGGCAGTTCGATAGGAATAACATTTAATCGAAAATATAGGTCTTGTCGAAAAGTTCCCTGTTGAACCATTTCTAACAAATTCCGATTCGTCGCACTGATAATGCGTACATCCAACTTGATCGTTTTGCTTCCCCCAAGCGGTGTAATTTCTCCTTCTTGTAATACTCTTAGAATCTTTGCCTGTAAGTGGGAAGGCATCTCACCAATCTCATCTAAAAATAGCGTTCCTCCATTTGCTTCGATCCACTTTCCTGGCTTACTCTTCAATGCCCCAGTAAAAGCCCCTTTCTCGTAACCAAACAACTCACTCTCCAGTAAATTCTCCGGGATCGCCGCACAGTTGACCACGATGAATGGCCCTAACCTCCTTCTTCCTTGATGATGAATGGCATGGGCCACCAACTCCTTGCCTGTCCCGCTTTCACCGTAGATAAAGATATTTGAATCGATATCCTTTACCGATTGAATTACGGAGAAGACCTGTTGGATGGCTTGGCTCTGACCGATCATTCGATCAAACCCTTTTAGCTCTTCTAATTCTTGATGCAATTGTTCAAGTTTGGTCTGAAGCTGATGATGCTCCAATGCTTTCTTCATCATCAGATGCAGCTCATCTAGATTCACCGGTTTAGTGACATAATGATAAGCTCCTCTGCGCATGGCCTCTACGGACGACTCTATCGTTCCATAAGCTGTCATCATAATGACAGAGGTATGCGGACTCTGTTTCTTCATCTCTGCCAGTACGTCAAGTCCGTTATATTCCCCTAATCTCCAATCTAGTAACACAAGGTCTATTCGGTTTTCACTTAACAACTGATAGGCCTCTTTGGGACATGTCGTGCACAGGACATCATAATCATCCTCAAAGGCATAGCGTAATGAAGTGGCAATATATTTTTCATCATCTACAATTAATAGTTGAGGCTTCATGCTATATCTACCTTTCCTGTTGAATTAATAGGCAAGTATATGGTCATAGTGGTTCCTTGATTCAGCTTAGATTCAATCATAATGTCTCCATGGTTTTCTTTAATCCATTGATAGCAAAGCGTTAATCCTAATCCGACCCCCGTTTTTTTCGATGTATAAAAAGGTTCAAATACATGATCTAGTTTTTCTGGCGGAATACCACAGCCATTATCCTCTACTCTGATCCATCCAATATCCCCTTCACTCATCAAGGTCAGATGGATCTCTTTTTTGGGCTGATCATCTACGGCATCCATCGCATTAAGCAAAAGATTGAGTAGCACCTGCTTCAACTGTTGCGGATCACTATAAAACGTCATTCCTTCTTCAAGCCTGACATGAAGCTTCACATTCTTGTTCTTGAGCGTAGGCCGAATGATGACGAGAAGAGATTCTAGCCATTCACTTGCTTCCCATTGGCGGATAAGAGGGATCTTAGGTCGTGAATAATCTAGCAGATCCCGAATAATAGAGTTCATCCGATTCGTAGCCTCCGGAAGACATTGCAGCAGCTCTTCACGGAACTTCGGATTATCATATTTCTTTGGCAATAAATCAATGAACGTTTTGATAGATGTCAAAGGATTCCGAATTTCATGAGCAATACCTGCCACCAATTGCCCTAACGCATGCATTTTCTCTTGGTTAACTAGCTTTTTTTGGAGCTTTTTCTCTTCGGTTCGATCAAATAAAGTTAACAAGTAACCTGTAACTGCCTGATCTACTCCATATAACGGTATAAGTCGAGCCAATATATGATAGATTTGACCATTGTGCACGAGTTCCGCTTCTTTGGCCACTAGACTCTTCTTCTTCTCGTCCCAATCCTCAACCACGTCTCTTGTATAAATAGAAGATAAAAAGGGTAATTCAAACAAACTTGCCTTCATGATCGATTGGCTAATATGTAAGATATCTTGGGCTCTTTGATTCATACTTGTGAGCTGAAATCGATCATCAAAAGTCAGAATCCCCGCATAGACATGATTAAAGATCTGCTCCTTAAAAGCGATGTTACGCTCAATCTCCGCTTTCGCTAGTTCTAGATCCTGTGTACGCTTCTTCACTTCGTTCTTCAAGCGCTGGTTCCAATAATTAAGGATAAGAAAGGATAAAAGCATGAAACCTACTAAGATCATAATCCAAAATTTGAGTTGTTTGATTTGAGCAGCTAAGTCCTTGCCAAACCAACGTTGATAGAGCTGATCATAAAGTTTACTTTGATAGATCTCTGTCAGCGATTCATTAAACATCGTTAATAGGTCTTGTTGATCGCGATGGACTGCCATTGTTAATTCATAGGGGTAATTAAAAAGCTGATTATTCACTATATATTGCTGGGCATATATCATTTCATCAAGAAGGGATGAAGCCGTCCAAGAGTTTGCGATTAACACATCCGCTCTTTTCATCATCATTAATTCTAGTGCTTCCTTCTGATTCATCGCTAGATGCAGATTGATCTTTCTCATATTCACCAGCATATCCAAATAAGGATGATCCGCTTCCAGAACGATCGTTAATCCTTGTAGATCCTTTAAATTCTTCATTTTACTCTTAATATCTTTTGAATAGATAACAGAATCCGACATTGTAAAGTATCCATTCGTAAAACTAAGAATTGATTCAAGCTTTGCATTGTATTTCATCCCTGCAATCGCATCAATCTCTTGTCGCTTTAAGGCCTCTACCGCCGTTGACATATTCATTGGTACATAGATAAATTTCACGCTTTGATTGTAGGCAATTGCCTCAAGTAAATCAATGTGAAAACCCCTAAAGTAACCATTCTCATCCAAGTGAGAGAACGGTGGTAAATCAGGCTCTACCGCAATTCGATACTCCTTCTTGGGATAGGCTGTAAAGGCCGATGAATGATCCACAGCGATGATATGGAATGGGAATAGACAGAAAGAACAAAAAATAACAACCATAGAGGACAGCAACCTTCTCCATACCACAGACACTTCCACTCCTTATAAAAAAATACTCCGTTTGATATTGGAGTATCTTTAATACAGTTCTCAAGCGAGGTAAATACCTCCCTCTGTATTATAATAGCAGAAAGAAATCCACTTCGTCTCTAAATGTATTAAATAGTGACTAGATGACGAGAGAATCATCGAAAAAGACCCCATTACAGTCAATCGTAATGAGGTCTTATCCGTCATTTATGCGCCTATTTTTCTAGCTTTTCTATTAAAGACATTATCAAAGTAATCTTTCATAGCAGGGATCATGAAGCGATCTACTCCCCAAGCATAAGCAGCTGTTCCCATACCTAACAGGATAAACGCGGTTGTAAGTAAGATCGGATTGGTGCTGATCGTCCCGGCTAGAAGGAAGTTCAAATTCATGAACGCACCAGCATAGAGGGCAACTGTCGTAAACGCACCGAGGATGAGCCCTAAACCAACAGCCACTTCACCCCAAGCTACCAGGAAGTTAAACAACTCTACATTAGGAAGAGCAAAACTTTCAAGGAATCCAGCATACCAAGCCTTGACGATAGGATTTTCACCAGATGCTTTTGCTATCGCTCCTTTTAGATATCCTGTAGCGTCAAAATCCCCCATAGCCTTTCCCCAGCCAGCTGTTAACCATTGTACCCCTAACCAAATGCGAACGATTGTCCAGATCGGAACCATATATGTACTTCTTAATTTATCTAACATAGGTAACATTCCCTTCTATTATTCTTAGGTAAGTTTGTTAGTGTGGTGATCACCTTTCTTACAATTTGAGTATACTACATTCCTGAAGCTTTATTTCACATCTTCACAAACTAGCAATAATTCTGTAACTTTTTAGAAATAGAATATCTACAATCTGTTCATTGCTTTTTATCTCATAACAAAAGGACCCTATTTATAGGGCCCTCTTCATTTTCTCTTCCTCGTATTTCGGCAATTGAATCTTGATTTTCGTACCGAGATTCAGCTCACTTTCAATATGCAACGAACCTTGATGATCTTTAATAATCTTCTGTGAGATCATTAGACCTAAGCCCGTTCCTTTCTCCTTGAGCGTATAGAATGGCTCACCTAAACGAGGGATAATGTCTTTAGGGATACCGCAGCCCTGATCTTGAATGATAATCATGACGTAATCATCATCTCGATCATCAAGTTCGATAATCACCTCACCGCCGTTAGGCATCGATTCGATGGCGTTCTTCACCAGATTAATAAACGCTTGCTTCAATTGATTCACATCACATCGTATATATACAGGTCTAATCGAAGTAACAATCCTAATTTGTATATTAGTTATCAACGCTAGAGGAGTAAGGATTTCTTTAATTTGTTGAATGAGGTCCCCTAAGTTGATGATCCTCAATTCTACAGCCTGCGGTTTGGCAAGGGTCAAAAATTCATTCGTAATTAGTTCGATTCGCTCTAATTCCTCAAATAAAAGGTCCGTATAGGGCTTCGGACTCTCTTCTTTCATAAGCTGGACAAAGCCTTTTAGCGTGGTTAAGGGATTACGAATCTCATGGGCCACTCCTGCTGCTAATTCTCCTACAATAGATAGTTTTTCTGATCGCAAGAGAAGCTCTTCTGCTTGCTTTCTTTCAGTTATATCGCGACTAACTATAACGATGTGCTCTAATTTCTGATCTTTTCCCTTCACAGGCACACAACGTGACTCTAATTGAATATAGCCTCCATCCTTTCGCGCGCATCTATACTCAAAGGTAAAAGAAGAATGCTCTTGTAACATCCTGTTGATCCCGGTGTTAATTCTTTCGAACTCTTCCGGTAATGGGAATAAAAATTTGGGATCCTTCCCGATCAGCTCGTTAGGATGATAGCCTAAAACTACTTCATGAGATGGAGATATAAAGGTAAACAACTTCTGGGGATTCATGACGGCAATTAGATCTAGCGTATTTTCAGCAATGAGACGATACTTCGCCTCGCTTTCCTCGATCGCTTTCTCCATTTGTTTCTTTTCTGTGATATTCACTCCTGTTCCCACGACTTCGATCACCTTCCCCTGCTCCATCGTCGGACGCAAGGAGAAAAAGTAGGAATTGCCCTGACTCCACGTCATCTCAAATTGAACTACCTTGCCTTCCCATGCCGCTTGATAATGATGAAGAATATGATCACAGAACGGAGATGGAAGAAAATCTTGCAACTCCTTTCCTATCACTTGGGTGCGAGGATTAATATCTACCTCTTGGTATGAATAACCTTCAGCAAAAGTATGGATGAATCGCCCGTTCTTCTTCTTAAATTTGAAAATAGCGCCATGAAACTCATTTAAGGTGCGGGCTAATTCACGTTGATAATCCTCCGCTAGCTTGTACATTTCACAAAGATTCTTCGATAGATGATAGAGCTTCTGATGGGATTCGATGAGCAAACTCCCTATTATTAACCCAGCTAGAATAAAACCTAAGTAGGCTATATGAAAGATAACCTGATCCGTCAAGATGGAAAACCAATAAACAATCAGAAGATACATGGAGACATTAGCTAAAAAGTAGATAGCGGTTTTCTTGATCGGATGAAAACGACCCATATAGAAATGCAGAAGACTAAGTACTATGACGTTCCCAATAACCCCTGCTAATACCGGGGCCAAATTCCCTCCAACATACAAGCGACCTGCTAAATTAAAAACAGCTGTTATCAATCCTCCACCAGGACCAAAATAGGCGTAGGAAAGAATTAAGGGAGCAAAGCGTATATCATAAACGAACCCGCCATCGTGGATGGTAAAATACATCAGGATAACGGATACGAATCCAGCATATATACCACCTAGAATAGCTCCATATGGAATCGGTTTATTAAAGGTAAAGGAGCGAATCACCACGGGTGTACTTACCAAAAGGGAGAAGATGGACAAGTTAATAAAGAACTCTCTTAAGATCATGATAACAATCTCCTGCGTAGTTAATTAGCAATTTAAGAAATTGTAAGACGTTTACTATTATGTAAATCAAACTTGTATATGTAATTATATAACATACACAGAATTTGTGATATCTATATCATTTACCACAATTTCCACTTGCTACACATCACTGGATTGGCTATAATATATTTTGTTAATGAGTAAATATCTTTCCGGAGGGATACCGAAGTGGTCATAACGGGGCGGTCTTGAAAACCGTTAGGGTGCAAGCCCACGGGGGTTCGAATCCCTCTCCCTCCGCCAACTACATAACGAAGATGAAGCCATTCTGGATAATGCCAGGTGGCTTTTTTGTATTATCCGTTGAAACATTTCCAGTTCCTCTGGGCATTCTATAACTGTTTTACATCTTGTGGTAATAACGGGAAGGAAGAGGGCTGGGAGTATGCGTAAATTATTATTTACACTTTTCGTTGTAGTTGTACTAACTTCTTGCAACCAATCAACACCTCGAATGAATCAGGAACCTGTTGCAGAGGTTCCAACTGATAACCTAGGCAATGATTCAAGAATACTAAATCAGGACCCTCTGGCTAAGATAGGGGACATTGGGGTGGAGAGCATCCTCCCTGGGCTAACCGTACAGCATCACTTTAATTGGGACTATAACAATATTCACCCCGTTTATCCTAATCCAGCTATTAAGCCGATGCGGGGCGGTTACATCGAAAATGTGATAACAACAGGAAAAAGATATATGGGTACTCCTTATGAATACGGCTCAGATCGAAGCACTCCTACTACTTTTGACTGTTCTGATTTCACCCGTTGGATCTATCTCTATGCTATCGGTATGGACCTGCCGAAGGATTCACGGAGCCAAGCCCAGTATGTTCGATTATACTCAAAGCGTCACTATACTGATTTAAGAAAAGCTCGGCGGGGAGATTTGCTGTTCTTCATGACCTATCTAGGTCCGGAGAGAGAGTTGTATAAGGGAATTGATGTGAAGAATCAAACGATCGGTCACTGTGGAATCTATCTAGGAAATGGTAAAATGTTGCACACCGCTAGCGCCAAAACCGGAGGTGTACGGATTGATCAAATCGCCGGCATGCACTATCAATGGCGGTTTGTCATGGGTGGAAGTGTCCTTCCTCCACCAGGACGTTAAAGTGGAAAGCGGAGTTTCTTCCGTTAAGTTGTTGGTTGGTCCATTTTGGCCCTAGATAGGCGGAAAATTTTCCGTAATCCATTCAAAAACAACTTTTTATTGGCTCCAAGAGGCAAATAGCCGGAAATCCTTCCGCTATTTTGACCATTTTTGGCCACTGAATGTAAATAACCGGAGTTTCTCCGGTTATTTCTCTAAAGCCCCCTAACAGGATTGGA
>NZ_SDLI01000021.1:34164-38924 GCF_004123195.1 Ammoniphilus sp. CFH 90114 | reverse complement strand
CTTGGATAGCTAGACCCGATCGTAAACCACGACCCTTGGTAGTCCAGAACATCCTCTAGTACGACTTTCATCGTTGTAACATCCAAGGCCAAGTTTAGAGTTGCCACGTCATATCGAAGCAGGACACCCTCCTCAAAAACAGCTTGCAACTCATCCCTACTTGGATAGCCACCATTCGGAGTACTCAGCCTTACATGCTCAGCTACCGCCAATTTATCATTCAGCTTCCAATTTGGATAATCCTCCCCTAAATCTAGTCCAAGCGACTCTAAAGCCGTCTTCATCGACGCTGCATCCGGTGCANCTAAAGCCGTCTTCATCGACGCTGCATCCGGTGCATTATTCATGTCTGACATCGGTGCATTCGCGGCGATCGCAGCTTCTAAAGCCGTTTCTACGTCCGGCACATCCAAATAACCATCTAGTGGACGATTGCCTAGCATCATCCCAGCTACCGCTTCTTTATCTGCCGCTTTCAAGGCGTTAAATCGAGCCAAATCCAACTGGAGTGTTGGGTTAGTAATAGCCTCAATCAATTCCACTTTGCTTGTCGCGTTATTCACAGCGATCATAGGTGCGTATGCTTGAATGGCCTCATTCAGAGCTGTCTGCACTTGATCCTTAGTCGCAAAGCCTCCTAATGGTCGTTCCAAAAGTACAAGCCTAGCCACTCCTGTTTTATCCGCTGACTTTAAGTTCTGGTATAAAGAGTAATCTAATCCTAGCGCCTCAAGTGCGTTTCTCATACCATTTGAGTCTACTGAATTATTCACTAAAGCCACTGCTGTACGTATAGAAACCTCTAAATCAAAAATTGCTTGCACCCTTGCTAGATCCGCATAGCCGCCAATAGGACGTTGTGCTAGAACACCTGCAGTAACCGCCGCTCGGTCCGCCGCGCTCCATTCTGCATAGGCACCCAAATTAATCCTTAATGCAGCGTCTTCTAATGCCATTGCCATCGCCGTTGCATCATCTGCTAGGTTCACCGCCGCCACGGCCGCACGGGAGGCTACTGCCGAATCGAACGCGGCTTGCAAGGACGCTAGATCTGCATAGCCTTCTACTGGGCGACTTGCTAAAACACTTGCCGCTACCGCTGCCTTATCCGTCGTATTCCATCCAGAGTAGATGCTTAGGTCTAAACCTAACGCGACATCTTCTAGAGCGGTTTGTATAAGCGCCGCTTCTGCCGTATTTACCGCTCCCATAGGAGCACGAGAGGCTACCGCTGCATCAAAGGCAGTTTGTATCGCTACTTCATCAACAAACCCATCCAAGAATGAAGAATGATCTATCATCATCGCGGCAACTGCTCTTTGATCGGCCTCTGTCCAGCTTGGATAGCTAGACCCGATCGTAAACCACGTACCTGGGTAACCAAGAGCATCCTCTAGTACCGATCTCATCGCTGTTACATCCAAGGCCAGGTTCAAGGTTGCTACCTCATATCGAAGCAGAACACCCACTTCAAAGGTATTTTTCAACTCATCCAGATTAGGATAGCCACCAGGCGGAGTACTCACCCTTACATGTTCAGCTACCGCCAACCTATCATTCAGCTTCCAATCAGAATAATCAACCCATAGTCCAAGTGATTCTAAAGCCGTCTTCATCGATGCTGCATCCGGTGCGTTATTCATGTCTGACATCGGTGCATTCGCGGCGATCGCAGCTTCTAAAGCGGTTTGCACGGCCGGCACATGTAAATAACCATCAGCCGGACGGTCTCCTAGCATCTTCTCAGCTACCGCTTCTTTATCTGCCGCTTTCAAGGCGTTAAATCGAGCCAAATCCAACTGGAGTGTTAGGTTAGTAATAGCCTCAATTAATGCCACTTTATCTGTCGCGTTATTCACAGCGATCATAGGTGCGTAGTCGTTAATTGCCTCATGAAGGGCCGCCTGTACTTGAGCCATTGTCGCAAAGCCCTCTGCTGGCCGTTTGGAAATCATTACAAGCCCAGCCACTCCTGTTTTATCGGCTCGTTTTAAGCTCTCATATCCGGCTAGATTCAAACCTAGTGCTTCTAGTGCATCTTTCATTTCAAAATCGATTCCTGCACTATTCACTGCCGCCATGCTTGAACGGTTGGCAAGCGCCACATTAAAGACCGATTGTATTTCAGCTATACCTGCGAAGCCACCGTTTGGTCTTTCAAGCATAACCTCATCGACTACAGCATTTTGATCAGCTTCACTCCAAAAAAAGTACGCCCCTAAGTTCACCCTAGCATTTTGGATGGCATTTTTCATTTCGAATACGGTAAGGGCATCATTGACTGCTTCCACGGAAGCATAAGCCGTAATCGCTGAATCTAGAGCTGCCTGCACAGCAAGTGAATCCCAATAACCAGTTGGTGGGCGACCAGCAAGTACAGACGCAGCCACTTGAGCTTGAATAGCAGGAGTCAGGGTATTATATACCGATAAATCCAGCCCTAATACGACATTCTCCAGTGCTGTTTGTATAGTGGAGGTATCCCCGGCATGATTGACCTCCGCTACAGGCATCCGTGCACTAACAGCAGCGTTAAATGCATTTTGAACGGTTGTCTGATCCGCATAACCTCCAGCTGGTCGTACTGTGAATACAGTAGCTGCGATGGCTTCTTTATCAGCAATGCTCCAGCCTTCAAATACTCCCAACACGAGATTCAATGATGGATTTACTAACGCTATCTTCATCGCCATTTCATCTGGCGCAAGGTTCACCGCGGCCATCGGAGCATTGATGTTTATCGCATGGTTTAATGCCTCTTGTACCGCTGCCCTATCGGCGTAACCCCCGCCCTGGTTAGCCAGTACTAAGGCAGATACAGCAGCTTGGTCCGCATTGGCTAAGCGGTTGAAAGCCGTAAGATCTAAGCCCAAGCTCAATGAAGTCAACGCACTCTGCATGCTCGAGCTATCAGATGCCTGATTCACGACCTCGACTGCTTGTCTTACCACCTCTACAGCCACTGCTGCATTCAAAACAGTCTGCACAGCCGGTTGGTCTAGATAACCTCCACCTGGACGACTACCTAGAACAGTCGCAGCAGCCGCTGCTTTATGTGATGGATTCAAACGGTAATAATGAGTTAAATCTAAGGCAAGATCCGACGCTTCTAGGGCACTTTTCATCGCGTTTGCATCCGCAGCCTCATTAACTCTTTTTAGAGGTGTGACCAAAGCTTCACGATTGGCTTCTGACGTTACTGCATAATTAAGTGCTGCTTGGATAGCAGCCTTATCTGCATAGCCACCACCCGGTCTCAAGTTGATTACCCCCTGTGCGACACTTGTCCTTCCTTCCTCGGATAGGTACCCGTAGGAAGTCAAGATAAGTCCAAGCCTTGCTGATTCAAGAGCCGCTTTCATCTCCCCTGCATTTGCTGCTGCATTGACGGCATCAATCGCATCTGTCAGGGATTGCGAGTTAATCTCGTTGGATACCGCGGTGTTAAGCACATTTTGGATTTCTGCAACACTCGTAAAACCATGAAATGGCTTAGCCGCTATTACTGCTTCTGCTACTCTATTAATACTTGGGTCAGACAAGGTGTGGTAAGAAGTAAGAATTAATCCGAGATAATAGTTTTCAAGGGCTGTTCTCATAGCAGTGCTGTCTGCAGCTTGATTTACATTATCTATCGCTTGGAGCACAATTTGAGTGGAAACAGCCTGATTCACTTTCAGTTGCACCAACGTTTGATCAGCGTAGGATCTGCCGAGAATCAACTCATGGGCTACCGCATCTTTTCGCTCATCAGTTAGCGTATGGTAATTCGTTAGGTTCAACCCTAAGCTTGATGCTTCTAGTGCCGCTCTCATGTTAAAGATCGTTGTAGCATCGTTAACTCTCTTCACAGCCTTACTCAGTTGGGTAGAGACCGCTCCATTTAACGTGTACTGAAGGTCGCTTTTATTCAGAAACCCTCCATTTGGACGCGCGTCAATCATAGCATCAGCAATAACCTCACGTCCTGCAGGACTCAAGGTGATATATTTCATAAGGTCAAGACCTAAGACAGGTGATTCAAGCGCACTAGTCATATCCGCTGTTGTGTTGGCACTATTTACCGAAGCCATAGCAAGCAGGAAAGCTGCATTCGCAACCGCATGATTCAAAGCGGTCTGTATCGCATCTTGATTAGCGTAACCACCACTTGGTCTACCGCTCAACACCGCATGAGCTACACTCATTTTTTCTGCATCAATGAGTTGATCATAGGCACTGAGGTCAAGACCTAATGCAGGAGCTTCCAAAGCTAGACGCATCGTTGCAGCATCTACTGAGTTATTTACGATCGCTACGGCATTCGCAATAGCTTCAGCATTCTGCTGATGAAGTACTGCCGTATCCAGTGCATCTTGCACAGCAGCTGGATCTGCATATCCTGCGCCACGAGCCGCGAGCAATTCACTTGCTACATCGTTTTGCCCCGTTGTACTCAGCGCACTGTATGCAGATAGGTTAAGCCCTAAAGACAAGTCCTCCAAAGCAGCCTGCATTTCCAGAGAAGTTGCAACGCTATTGATAGCTTCCATTGCAGCTGTAGAATCTGGAGCAATGGCACCCTCCACAGGTATGATACTGTCTGTCGGGGTTCCGCTGTCCACTGGACTAGTCGGGGTATCCTCCACTGGTGCACTGCCGTCTGTCGGCGTTCCGCTGTCCACCGGACTAGTCGGGGTATCCTCCACTGGTGCACTTTCATCTGTTGGGGTTCCGCTGTCCACCGGACTAGTCGGGGTATCCTCCACTGGTGCACTTTC
>NZ_SDLI01000021.1:0-34081 GCF_004123195.1 Ammoniphilus sp. CFH 90114 | reverse complement strand
GTTCCGCTGTCCACTGGACTAGTCGGGGTATCCTCCACTGGTGCACTACTATCTGTTGAACTGCTCGTATCCGTTGTTGAAGAACCACTAGATGTATCTAAACTGGTGGGCTCCGCCACAACCGGTGTAACTGACACTAAGGATGTAGTGGCTAGGGTAGCAGAAAGAATTCTAGCAACATTTCTATTGACAGGCTGACTATTTTTTTTCTTCTTTGTCATCGCTCTACCTCAATTCAAATTTTTACGTATCGTTTTATAAAGGAGATTGTTCCTTTAAATGAAACACTCGCCACTGATCTTGGGCAAATCGAACAAGGCTAACCTTGTAGCTTGATTTCTTTTCCTGTGTTTCCTTGTCTTGAAAAAACAGCTCCATATTTGCCCGATAAACAGGTTTTTCCCCTTCGGTTACCCATATTTCATTAGGAAGCATATAGCCTTTGACCCAACGCTGATCTATCTCATACTTTGGAATGATATACTCTTCCATGTATTGATTGACAAAATGAATGATCTTTAGTTGCTCCTGAAATTCGATCCCCTGAACCACTTGATCTAGCGTACTCTTCGATTCTACTTGCTCCTCTTGTTGACTTGACTGACTAAGCTTTGAACCCCAAAATTCTGAAAGTATCTTGAACCCAGACAACCATTTTTTCAAAAAGGAATCCCCCTTCTTAGTTGAATTGCCTATTCCACACGACTTGTATTGCTTCGTCGAATGCATCTTGAATATCCTGACTGGTCGTAAAAAGATTAGCGTTTTTTATTTCCAACAGTTTCATAAGCACCCACTCCCGCTCTCTTTCTTCAAGAGAAGAGTAACTATGTAAAACTAAACCTAAATAAGGAGATTGAAGAGTTTCACGCAAACGTAAAACATCCATGGATAGATTTACCTCATTTATTGCTTGTCCTCTAGCATCAGAATCTCTCTCTTGTTGAACCAATCTATTGATTAAATCCTGACACTCAGATAGTTCCTCTACCCGTTGTTTTCCTAACAGCGTTTGGGACACGCGGTCTTTCCCTTCCTCCGAAAGAGACCAGTATCCTACTAGGATTAGACCTAAGCCTGGATCTTCAATTAGAGAACGTAGTTTCGGCACGTCTAACTCTTGATCAGCAGATAATAAATCCTGGTGCAGTTGTAACATCTTGCTCTCCTCCCTATCCACTTGATTGCTTGATTTTCTTCAAAATTTCCCTTGCTATCTTTTCATTCCATTTTCCTTTAAATTTTTGAAATAATCGGAAGGCATCCTCCTGATAAGCTTGAATCGGATTACGTCCCTCATATATTCGGTAATGGATTCCTTGCTTCATTTGTTCGAGGGTTTCCAATTGCTCCTGCCAGACAACATCCATAGAGTGGAGATATTGAGCCTTCCACCCCTTCCGCCATTCGACCATATCTTGACTTTTCCAGTAGGTTTCCAGGGTTTCCTTTATACTCTGATGAATCATTTTCTCTAGTTCAGACGGTGCCAAATCCACAATCTGTAGGGGGAAAGGAATCGGGTCAAGATTCTTCTTTATCTCCATGAGATTCCATTCTTCTGGCACCAATTCGATAGGGCACCAGCGTTCCACTAGCTCCGTGGCGTACCTTTCCATTTGAAAAAGAATATAGTTTTCAATTTCTGAAGCGTTTAATATCTCATCACGAGAACGGTAAAAGGATTGACGCTGGTCATGGACAATCGAATCGAGCTGAAAGAGGAAGGAGCGAATGTCAAACATTTGCTGTTCCGCTCGTTTTTGAACTTGCTCAAACATCATCTGAAGCTTAGGAGACGATGTCCCTTGATCTCCCCACTGCCACATCTGTTGAATCTTTGTTTCTTCCTCCCAGTTGGCAAATCGCTGAAAGAGTTCATCTTCTAGGGAGAGAAAGTATTGTGACAGCCCAGGATCTCCTTGTCGACCCGCCCTTCCTCGAAGTTGATTATCAATCCTTCGGCTTTCGTGTCGTTCTGTACCTATAACATAAAGGCCCCCTACTTCCTGAATCCCCTTTCCTAGACGTATATCTGTGCCTCTACCCGCCATATTAGTAGCGATCGTAACGGCCCCACGCTTACCCGCTTTTGCTATAATTTGGGCCTCTTCTTGTGCACTTTTGGCATTTAGCAGCTTGTAGGGTATCTTTCTTGTTTTAAGTAAAGCGGCAATTTCCTCCGAATGCTGGATAGAAGACGTTCCAATCAGGACAGGCTGACCCTTTTTACGACATAGTTTGATTTTCTCAATCATTTTTTGATACTTTTCTTGTTTCGTTCGAAAAATCAGATCAGGCAAGTCTTCACGAATTACCGGGCGATGAGGAGGGATCGTTAAAGTCTCTAAACCATAGATTTGTTTGATTTCCAGCTTTTCCGTGCTAATAGTTCCCGTCATTCCGGTAATCATCGGATAGAGACTAAAAAACTTTTGTACGGTAATCGAAGCCTGAGTCCGG
Organism: Ammoniphilus sp. CFH 90114; assembly: GCF_004123195.1. Classification (NCBI taxonomy): domain Bacteria; kingdom Bacillati; phylum Bacillota; class Bacilli; order Caryophanales; family Paenibacillaceae; genus Ammoniphilus; species Ammoniphilus sp. CFH 90114. The sequence goes on along the minus strand of NZ_SDLI01000021.1, from coordinate 31,618 downwards.
GTTTCTTCACTTAACTTCAGATTTTCTTTTGCTTCGATCGCTTGATGCAACCCATGGCTGAATTCGCGCCCTGTTAGAACTCTACCTGTAAAAGGATCTACGATTTCCACCCGATGATCTTGGATGATATAATCCACATCACGCTTCATAATAGTGTGCGCTTTCAGACTTTGAAGCAAATGGTGATAAACATTAATATTATCGATGTCAAATAGATTTCCTGTCATAAAGGTAGATTCTACCTTCTCTATTCCCTTTTCAGTAAAAGCGACTTGCTTAATCTCATCATCTACTTCAAAATCAACATCTGCCGCAAGCGTTTGTATAAACTGAGAACAAATATAGTAGAGATCTGGTGCCACCTTTTCTTTTCCTGCGAGAATAAGAGGAGTTCTTGCTTCATCAATGAGCACACTATCAATTTCATCAATAATTGCTGTGGCGAGAGGGGGCTGTGCCCTAGCCGATAACTTCGGCGCTATCTGATTTCTAAGATAATCAAAACCAAACTCTGACCAGGTGCCATAGGTTACATGTTTTGCATAAACCTCTTGCTTCTCCTCCACAGACAGTTGCGGACAATTCAGCCCGACTGTTAAGCCTAAGAAATTTAAGACTAATTTCATCTCCTCATAATCCCTCTGGGCCAGGTAGTCGTTAGTGGTAATCAGATGGACACCACGCCCTTGGGCTCCATACCAAAAAGCAGGAATTAAGGAAACGAGGGTTTTTCCTTCCCCCGTCAACATTTCAATGACGCAGCCCTCTAGCATCGCGAGCCCACCGATCATCTGTACATCATGCATCCTGATATTTCGTATCCTGCGAACCGCTTCGGAAACCAGGGCCGTCGCTTGAAGGACAAGCATTGCTTCGTCCTTGCCAGATGCGATCTGTTCCTTCATCACGATAACTTGATTTTGGAACTCCTCCTCATCTAGCTTCATATAGGAGTCTCGGTAGCTTCTCACTGTTTTCATTTTTTTCTGTAAACGGTTAATACTTCGATAATGAGGATCAAACATATGCTTTAAGTATGTAACCATATTTCACCCCTTTATCTTCAATTCCTAGAACTAGGAAACAGGAGCCTTAAATAAAACCTTGTATTTCTCGTTGTTTTGTTGGGATTATATGTAAAAAATAATTTACTGTACTGATCATATATAGCTAAAGTCATCTGAGATTACTGAAAAAACTTTAAAATACTAGGCTTCAGGTAACACTTCATGGTTACCAGGACTAAAGTCATGTTCGAATTATACTATTTTGTCGACTATTGTTGAAGATCTAGAAGTTAAACTTTAGCAAAACTTAAGATTAACGACAAGTTCTATTCATAGATTTTCCATATGGTATAATGGTAGTGTAGTCATAAGGAACTAAGGAGAAACAGAACCATGTACGTGACTTTTGACCAACTACAAGAGAAATTTAAAGACCAACTCACCATTCTTAAGGCCGTAGAAGTTGGAATCCATCCCTCTCTCACAACGGGTTTTTTCTGTCCTTTAAACACCTGCATGTAAAACGAATTACTGTACGGAAAGGAAAGAACAAGATAGGATAAATCCATGAGCTCTCCTTTTTAGAATGCTATATACATCAGTATTACCTTTAGGTAAACTTCCCTCTATTGCTTGACCTGTCTCTGGTTTCGTGAAGCTAACTCAATTTCTTCATCTCCAATAACCTATCCTGTTCCATTTCCTAATGTACCAATAATTTTGTATGTAGCATGTTTGTTCTACTCCTCACTGTTCCTTTGAGAATAAAAAAAAGGCGTCAAATAAATGACACCTTCACCATAGATAAATAAACGCTAGTTTGTATACTCAGCCTTTGTATCGATACCAATCGTGTTGGTCTCTACGTTAAATGTTACACCGAAACCAATTACTTCTGCGATCTCTCTAAGTTTAAAGTAGTTGCTACCATCAAGGTTATAAGCTGTAAAACTATAGTCTAGACCATCTAAAAGCACTCTAGATCCTGACGGCTTTGCTTGCTTTACAGTTGGTTTGTCCGATACTGTAAGCTCTTTACCATCAGGTGTATACGCTTTATTAGATGTTAGGTTAATAGCATTTTCCGCACTATCCCAGGTTACTTCAAAGTTCTTCTCAGTTTCATTTACAGCCATTGCAATATCGCGCAACTTGAAGTAGTTACTGCCATTAATATTGTAAGCCTCGAAGGATACTTCTTTTCCATTAACCAATACCTTTGAAGCTGTCGGTGTTGCAGGCAATGTTGTTGAGCCACCTTGAACTTGGATAAAAAAACCCTCACCAACACCAACGGAATCATCTCCTGAGAACCCTACTTCATAGTAACCTGATAGCTTTAGTAATGCGCTATTATCCTTCACTTGAACATCATGGTTAATAGTACCATCCATAGCATTTCCGTAAAATTGAATACTCTTATTTACAATTTTACCTCCAAATGTTACTGTAACAGGTGCATTGGCGATATATAAATCGTAAGGATATCCAGTTTCTGACGCTTCTTTCATTTTAATAACATTAGATATTGTAACATACATACCTTTTGTTTCTTCAATACTTCCCTCCACACGTTTTTCACTTACTGCTAATGCCGACATTGATACGGTTAAGGAAAACAACATCACAACCATCCAAATAAACCCTACTCGTTTGCATGTTTCATGCATTACTATCTCTCCCCTTTTACTTTTGTAAAAACCTATTATGCCAATCATGTTGCTATTTTTATGCTATTCATGATGTTGGTAATAGTTCAAACTACCTATAATTTAGCAATGATTTACAAAAACGACAAGGATCTCATAGTAGTTTTGTCCTACTTTTTACTATATTTCATAAATTATACACATTTTTCAAATCTGGAATTCTATGTATTTATATATGTATATTTTTATTGCTCGATCCCATTCTTACTCAAAGCTTTCTTAAGGTTCCTTAACGCTCTCTGATAAGCCTTATACTGTCCGATATCTTTGCTTCTCCATACCATTTATCTAAGATCAGCAAGCAAACCGTTGTCCTCTTACCCATTCTCACAAACTGCTTCTCTATAATCATCTCTTCTAATAACTTGTCTCTGTCTATCATGTTTTCTCCTACTTAGTATTAATGTTTTCAATCGATGAGATATGGGTTGGATTTATTACATTCGCCATAAAATCATCTAATTGCATCCCACTAGACTAATAGTAAAAGAAGAACGAGCCTCTAGAATTTTCTAGGGGCTCGTTTTTTTTAGATCAACTACTTTCAATTACGGTCTTCCAAAGTTGACAGCAACGGTGACCACATCATGGATATCGATGTCTCCGTCTTTGTCTACGTCGTAACGTTGATCATTTCCGACTGGCTCTTTTTCAAAGGCCTTCGCTAACATGGCGATGTCGGCGATGTCAATTTTACCGTTTTGGTCAAAATCCCCTACATACGAGGTCATTGGCTCAAGGTTCACGACTTGATCGAGCTGCTCGATCCTCACGATTTGGCTAGTGCTCAAGTAGTGAGGAGCTGCCACTTCAACCGTATACGTTCCTACTTCCTCGTAAGCTAAAACAAACTTGCCATCAGGCTGGGTAATCATTTCATCCACCACTTGGCCTTCCTGCTTCAATTGCACCCGAAACCCGCTTAGATCCGCTAAGTGGTGTTTGTTCGATAGCTTCACTGCGCCATGGACCAGGGATTGGGAGACTTGAGCTTGATAAGTTGCTAAGTCCACGTGAATAGGTCGATTCTGGCTGTTGGCAAACTTGATGGAAGCCGTTACTGGCACCACTTCAATCGTACCTGCGGCATTCGGATTCACCTGGAACTGAACCTGAGCTAAGCGGCCATTTCCACTTACGCCAGGCGTTTCTCCGAGCTGAGTCACGGCAAAGGTGATAATCCCTGCAGTATTATCGACTTCATTTACAAATTGAGCACCAGAAAGCCAAGTTTCCGGCTGGATCTGCACGCCATCGGTTGTCGGATCTGCATCCTTCACCTGCAGCTGTGTAGGATCGAAGGTAAGCTTCAATGAAGCGCCATATAGATCTTGAATATCATTTCCGATCTCCAGATTTAACGTCATCTCTCTTCCTTGCTTCACTCGTTTCGGTCCATTCATTTCTAGTGCGGCTTGATCCTTAATCTCAATCGTAACCGGTTGAGTATAAAGGTCATAGGTTTGGGTTGCATTCATGGAAGCCGTATATCTTAACAGCGCATGAACCGTTCCTTTCCCTTTCGCCATTACCTTGTTGCCTTCGATCTCCACAAGACCTTGGCCATCCAACAGCACGATTTCTGGAGTAACTTCGTTCGTCACTCTGCCATAGGTCTCTGCTTGAGCTTTAAGCTCCACGCTCTCTCCCTTGACCAGCTCCACCTTCTCTTGAACAGGATTCAAGTTAGCAGCCCAATCCATTGCCCAGTGGTTGTAGTCCGTGGTTAAACCGTAGGTACCCATTGCAAAGTAATTGATAAAATCCTTCTGGTTACGATACGTCCAAGGCCAGATCGTCATCCCGCGATGCTTCGAAGCTTCCATGAACTTCTTGCCCAGACCGCTGTAGCTAGTGTTAAAGGTCGCGTTAATCGGCTGAATCACCTTGAGCGTTTCACGCATGGACTTCTCTACATTGTTTTCATTCGCGTAGCCGCTAGTCAGAAGGCCAGCAGACATTCCCGGCATCTTCTCGCCTAAACGCTTGATCTGATCCGCATTGAAGGTAATTACTACTACCTGATCCTCCACGCCCTTCTCTTCGATCAATTGAACAAGGGCATCGATAATTTCTGGCTTGTAGCTCTTGATCTCGACAAAGTGTAACAAATCCTTGCCTTTGAACTCGTCAAAGAATTGTTCCAGCGTAGGGATTCCGGCATCCGGGTACTGGGTTGGGAATTGCTTGTTCGCTTTAAAGGCTTGGAGCTCCGCTAAAGTATAGTCCTCCACCTTGCCGGTTCCTGTCGTCGTTCGATCTAAAGTCGTATCATGCATAACGACAATATGACCGTCCTTCGTTAGGTAAATATCATTTTCTACAACATCTGCGCCCTTTTCATAAGCTAGAATAGCTCCTTCGAGCGTATTTTCCGGTGCCAAGGCAGGGATTCCGCGATGTCCAATATTTAAAGGCTTGCGGACTAAAGTCGTATTTTGATTGTACACATCAAAGGCTTGAATAGCTTGTCCTGGAGAATCTGTTACAATTCCATTCACCCCAGCTGTGATCAATCGATGAAGGGGAAGGGTTTCCGCTCCACGCGCGGCTTCTTCCTTAGCCCATACGGTAACTAATCGTTCTTGCAAATAAGCTACATTTTCTTTTGAAGCTGCTCCTTGAGAGAGAAGCGCAACCTTAGCCAAACTGCTATTCGTGGTTCGGCGGATATCCATTAATTCTTCATGAGTCAAAGGACCCTGAACATCAAACTCAATGATTCCGCGGATCATCGGGTAAGCGATCCTAGCTTGCTTCACTAAGCTTGCATTAGAAGAAATAACAAAAGCATCTTCGATTCCTTCATTTTTCAAATAGCTTACAAGCGAATTTACCGTTTGCTCATCCTTTACATAGAACGCCGGGATCATCCGATTGTCTATTACTTGCAGGACGGAGTTTAGGCTGCCGATCTCCTGGGTGCCGGTTGAATTGCTTACCTTTAATTCCTGGTTTACAGGCAGAATCACGGTAGCCGGCAGAGTGCTTGCATTTAAGCTTGCCAACTCTTCCATCGTCTCCACTTGTGCCACGACTGTCGGTGCAAGGGAAATCTTCGTTGCAGGCTCCGTCACCTTTACGAAACGGTCACCTGGCAATGCCGGAAGCGGTTCTTCTAGCAGTGTCACTCGAATATTATCTACCTTCATTTTGCTTCCATTGGCCTGGAAACCGATTCTTCCCTTCGTATAAGCGCCCGCTAGATCCGTGTTAATCAGCAAGCTGTCGTTGATGAACTCTTGAACCCGGTTGCCGTGTGCTTTAATGGTGTACTTATACATCTTTTCAGCGTTAATTGCCTCGGTAAAAGCACCCTTCTCTGAAACATTCCATTGATTGGTAGGTGTTCTCTCTGCAAATTCTACGCCATTGGTTGCCGCAGCATTCTGCCTTACAGCCATCTGGTAGTATGGATAGTTGTTGTTTTGAATGCGGAACATGATGGCATGCCATCTGGCTGCGTCATTAGAGCCAAGGTTGGTTACATCTGCTTCAATTTTATAATTGCCGAAGCTATCTAAATACTCTGGCAAAATTACTCTTGTCGGATTGTTTCCGGTAGTGCGCGCTTCCATTTCAAAAGCACCTTCCTTCACGCCCACCGCACCGGTACCTGTACCTTCAATTCGTGACCAGCCTTGAGGCATCGTGCCTGCTTCAAGTGCGTCAAAATTTTCTTCATAAAGAACATACTCACTATCGCCTGGCTCTTTTACGATTAGCATCAGCTTGACTGTTGCATCATCTTTCTTGGCGTTTAGCTCGTATATCCCTCTTTGGGTCGTTTTTAGCTTACCATTCTCCATGCTGACTGCAGGGTCCAGAGATGACCAGGTCAGCTGCTCTCCCCCGATGGTCCCCGTTGTAAAATCACTAAAGCTCGCATTAAAGGAAAGACTGCTTAAATCCATTTCTACGCCAGCATTACCTAGCACATAGCCGGCTTCGTGCTCGAGCGAAACCACAGCTGCACCTACAGTGGATGGTGTGACCGTCAACTCCGCCTCAGCTTCTGCTGTATCGTAAATCGCTTTTATCGTTACTTGTCCCTGCTTTAGAGGGTATAACTGGTTATTCGTAACTTTTACAATGCTTTCATCAGAGGAATATAGCTTAACTCTTTCCACTGGTACTTCCTGCTCAATGCCATCGGAAAAATACACATGATTCGTCACCGTCATAGGACCGGTTAAGGCTTCCACTGTAGCAGGAAGCTCCAGGTTCAAACGCTCGGCTGTAATTCTAGTGACCTTTAGATTGTCAAAGGATACCTTCAATTGATCTCCTTGGAATCCTACTTTCCCTCTCTCCAACAGATTGGTAGCATTGAAATCCTGGTCCATCAAAAGGGTAAACTCTTCATCTTTCTTTGCCTTAATGTATTCTTTTACATTCTGGTCAAACACCCTTACCTTCAGCGTGTAATCAGAGCCTAAAGCCAAGGGCTGCCAAGTGCCGCTTGTCGGTACGACCCAGGTATTACTAGGGTTGCGGTAAGCAAATTCGAAGGCGCCATTCTGACGAACCGCCATCTGATTGTACGGGTGCTTCCCGTTCGACGGTACGCGGAACATAATCGAAGCCCATCTTGCCGAGTTCAATACTTTATCGAACCTCATGTCCGCTTCGATGGTATAGTTGTCCCACTGAACCGGGGCAGTGATTCTACTTTGCTTCGACGAAGAACTTCCATCAAAAACCAATCGGCCACCGCCATAGGTTTCTTGGACAACCGTGAAGGCCGGACTGCTTCCATTTACATCCGAGATCCAGCCATAAGGCGTTTCCCCCGTTTGGTAGCTATCAAAGTTCTCTTCTAAAAGAACGCCATACACATCTCCCGTCACGGTCTCATCCGCAAGGTGGATGGTTCCATACCCCGCCGTATCGTTCCAGAAGGAGTTGGATTGGTACGCGCTCCATGCGCTAAACGGCGCTTGGCCTTCTAGATCATCTCGGTCTGTCACCGTGATTTCGAAGCCCAGCTGTCTCTTTAATTGCGGATCGAACTGAAGCATGTCCCAAGGGATCGCCACTTCAGCGCTCCAACCTGTATCGGTCTTCTGAATCGCGCGCAGGACTTTCTTTTCATCTTTGCTCGCATGATTCGGAGCACCCCCGAAGTGGAAGCTTGGTGTACTCGAGTTCGGCTGGTACACCAATCCTATTTGCATATCATTATGGATAAAAGGAGCTGACTTATGATGGCTCGGGTCAAAAAATAGGCTGAAATTATCCTGATCAAACCAGTGGCCTGTTCCGTTGTGAACAAGCTGATTGTCTTCGGTTTCAACGGCGATATAAAGATATTTTTGATCCCACAGCATGCCGAAGTGAGAATCTTCCGGCGCACCTTCGCCAAATTTTACACCGATTGATTCTTCCACCTTCCAGATGGATTCCTCTAGTCTTCCGTCAAGAACCGGAGCGACAAGAGTTTTGTTTGCCGTCAAAGATTTTCTCTCGGATGAACCAGGCAACGTAATGGGTGCAGCAGGAACCTGGGCCGCCTCAACTGTTCCCGGAGTCGGCTGGGCCTGTGTCTGGTGCTTCTCCATTACTGTTCCGGTGGCGGAGTAGCGGTAATGCACGCCAAACCCTGCCTTAACGTCAGCTTGTACATAGCTTGCGAAGGCCACTTCTTCGCCTTGCTTGTTTTGGATCACGACAGCGCGGTTTCCCGTATTGGCAAAGCCTTGAAAGCCCGTGACATTAATGAGCTGGTCCGGCGACGCATTTGTTCCAAAATGAGCGTTAAAGTCTTGGCTAGTCCTATTGTAAGAGTTATACCAAAAAACTAGAGCGCTCTGAGGCTGGATCGTGGTTGCCGGAAACTGAAAGGTCAGGTCCGCAGTCGTTCCCGTCGTATAACGGTATAAGAAGGTATAATCAGATAAGTTCAAAGGTCCATTGGTGTTGTTATACACCTCAAAAAATTCAAACTCATCCGTTCCTGTGTTATCAGGAACAATCTCGGTAATCAACAGCTCGGAATTGGATTCCGCAGCCGCCTCTGTGGGCAAAACGGGATGCAAGACGGTGGTCAGCACCATGCTGCACGTTAAAACAGCAGCCATGAGTTTCTTCCATTTTCGCAAAACTCTCATTCCTCCTTTTTTTATAGATTCGACTCTATTTTAGAAAGGAAAAATTAACCTACTATGTCGTATCTGTTAATTTATTGTAAGGATTTCAAAAAGTAGACTTGCAAATATCCCCGAGAGAATGCAAATATACCACCCTTTTTTGCAAATATCGGGCGTGCAGGCGGCAGATTCTGTCTGTCTGTCTGTCTGTCTGAGACGGCTATTACAATTAAAGACCAAGTTCACTAGGAACTTGGCCTCTATGACAGAAGGGTAATAGTTGAATCATCAAGGAGTATTACTTATTAAAGTTTCTTGCTACTGTCACGACGTCATAAAGATCAATCTTAAGATCTCGGTTCACATCGTACACGTAATTTGGGCCAGTTGGCTCTTTTTCATAGGCTTTTGCCATCTGGGAAATGTCGACGATGTTAATAAGTCCATCACCGTTAAAGTCACCGACGTAGAGGGTCAGAGCAGGAATCGTCACCACACTTTGCTCTTCACTTGCTGAGAAGGCAACCATAGCCGTCTTATAACCATTCGCTGAAACTTCTATAGTGTATTCTCCTGGCGCCGTCAGCGTAAAGGCATATTCACCAGCCGCGTTGGTCTCTGTTTGAGCAACAACCTGGCCATTCGATTTGACGACAACCTCTAAGCCGCTCTTGTCTGCTAAATGATGCGTCGATGGCAGAGCCATGCTGCCGTTTACTTCATGGGTTACCGTCTTGCCGCTCACTCTTCCCTCATAAGCCACAGCGTCAACTGGGACCGGTTGATTCTGACTATTCACAAGAACCATTTCAGCCGCAAGGGGACGAACCTGAACCGTCTGTCCACCTGTCCCACGCAACACTTTAAACGGCACCTTCGCAAGGATTCCTTCCCCATCCGTACCCGGAACCTCTCTTACCTTCGTTACCGTGTACTTAATAATTCCTTGGTTGGTATCATTCTGAATTTGGGCTTCTCCTAGGATATCCCCTGGGATAATCTGAATGCCCTCTGTGTCGGGATCCGCATCCACCACTTGAAGCTGAGACGGGTCATACTCAAGCTTAATGGACGCGCCGTAAACATCCTTCATATTTTTGAGTTGAATCGCTAGTTCAAATTGATCGTTTTCCATAACGATTTGTGGTCCGTTTAGACTTATTTCTGCATTCCGATCAGCCTTAAATAAGCTGTGTGTGTCGACCACTCGCCCATCTATGGTGGTGGCTTCGAGCTTTAATTCGTTTCCATCCACGGTAATCGCCGTAAACATCTGAGTGTCTTCATCGAATAAAGCATCTATATAGCTATACTTTGTAGCAGGATAGAACTTCGGTCCTGTCGAGCCGGCAATCACATAAACCGTTCCTTCACCAGGGGCGACGTTTTTTCCACCTTTCATTGGATACGTGCGGGCATAGGCGTGGTCATGCCCAACCAATACTAAATCGACGCCAAGCTCTTCAATTACAGGAGCGAAAATATTCCTTGTAGCATCTGCCCCACGAAGAGGATTACTATGATATGGAGCTCGGTGGAACATCACAACCTTCCACTTCTTCGTGGACTTTTCCATATCGGCACGCAGCCATTCCGCTTGCTTTCTTAATCCGTCTCCACCCACTTCGGAATTCAGCATCGCAAAATGAACATCTCCGTAATCAAAGGAGTATACGTTTTCCATCTCGCCTGCAGGGCCGTTCTCAGGATTTTGAATAAAGCTGGCAAACAGCTTGGCCCCTTCTCCGTAAACATCATGGTTTCCGAGAACAGGGACAAACGGAAGGTTAGAGCTGGTTTCTTGTGCGGCATTAAAGAACATGATCCACTGCTGCAAAAGGTTCCCGTCATCCACAATATCCCCGATATGCTTGATAAACTTGGCATCCGGATGCTTTTGCATCGCTGCTCTCATCGTATCTCGATAGATATTAAAGCCAGCTTGCGTACCCGCCTGAGAGTCTCCTGCAACCAGGAAGGTAAATGGACTGCTCTTTGCTGCTTCGGTTTCAAAGGTGGAAGGATCACTCCATCCGTCCGCCGTTCCATCTCCTACTCGATAGGTGTAGATCGTACCAGGCTTCAGCTGTGTCGCTTCTGCAACATGTACTCTCATTTCCCCTATCGCGTTCGGCAATAAAGAGCTGGTCCCCTGAACCTGTTGAACATGGGATGCTTCAAAGCTTGTAAATTCATCCACCGGAACATATTCCAGCACCGTTCCTTCTACATCAGGCCTTGTGTTCCAAGTGATGGCACGCGTCGTCTTTGGATCGTTCTTCATCGATTGCACCAGATGTCTAGGCTTCTTATCCCCTAGCTGCGGCACCACCTTCACGGTCATGACTTTACTTACGAGCTCGTCCTTCACTGCTTGCAGCTTATAGGTGATTTGAGTTTTGGTAAGCTTATCGGTTACAATTTGACCTTGTTCATTGGTTAATCCTAAGTCATCGCTCCAAGCTGCAGGCTCTAGCACACGAATACTAGCCCCTTCAACCGGTTGCCCCGATTGGTCCTTTACAGTTAAAGTAGTCAACGTCCCTTGGGCGAGTCCTGCAACGGTGAGCTCATACGGTTGAGCGACAACAGCCTCAAAGGGAAGCAAGTAGACCGGTACCCTTCGTTCCTCACCAGCAAGCTGAATCAATCCATTCTCAAAATGAATCTTAATATCTCCATCTGCATTCGTGTTGGCTTTAAACTTGATTGCAGCAAGATTCTCAACCGAATTAAGGTCCGCAACTTCGTTTAAATCAATAGCCTCTAGCTCTATTTTCCCTGTCGCATTATTTACCGTTCGAGTTGTAAATTGACTCTCCGTAAGCTTCGAGCCAACCCCCACATCCACAACCTGTAGAATCGATGGATTAAAGGCTAAGCTTGCACGAGCTTCCTGCAGCTGCCCCATCTTTTCTAGATTCAGATACAGCGTAAACTCGCTCCCGGCATCCACACTCTGCGGTCCATTATAAACAAATTTCGGAGCACCTGTAGAAACGTTGAAGGACCACTTGGTTTCATTCGGATTACCGAAACGGTCTTTGATCGACACCCAAACTTCATGATATCCATCGGACAACGTCTCTTCTGGCGTATAGGTAATTTTCCCTGTCGGCTCATGAAAGCTCGGAGAAACAGACACCCCATCTACTTTCATTTTGATCTGTGCTGGATCCACACCAGATCCGCCTTGATTATCTTCCGCTAGGATGGAAATGGTTGGATGATTTGAATCTATATTTCCTCCATTCTCAGGGAACGCATCGGACAACATAGGATTGGTTAAGTCATCATTGGTCTGTCCATAGACCGCTCGAATATTGTCTATATAAACAACACCTTTGTTTTTCTTCTCATCATTTAAAGACATGTATCGCACCGGAAGATCAAGCTTCAGCGGCGTCACCTTTCCCTTAGGAACCGTAGCCTCCACGTATTTCCAGCCTACCCAATCGACTCCAGGCTTCTCAGGTGTAAAATCGATAGGAATCGTTTTATTGTTACCATCGCGCAGCTGCGCGCGAAGCCAATGTCCTGCCCCATCACCATAGAACCACATGCCAATTTTCTCTGGGTAACCCTCAATAACCTGATACCCCGTTTTACTTAAATACACACCTGATGTACCTTTTTGACCCGTAAAGTCATATTCAATTCGCATAGAGTGGTTACCGAATCGAACCGGTTCGGGTTCTATCGCAATCTCTCGCTTAATGGAGTTAAATCTTGCTCCTGTGACTCCCCATCCAGAAGTCGTCCCTGTTTCAAAATCTGCTAGAATAATAGGAGCTTTCCCCACATCGACTTGGATGGTTGAAGACATACCTTTATAGCTTACTTTAATACTTCCAACCGTCGTGGCATCCACCGCCGTAAAGGTTCCCGCTTGATCCACCGTACCAATTCCGTTCATCACCTCAAACGTCAAGACCTTAGGATCAATGACAACACTCTTGCCATTCACTTCTCCACGGAATAGAAGCTTTTGACTGGAACCTGGAACAACCGTCATCTGGGATTGCAGGAAGGTAAGCTTCGTTAATTGATCCACAACATTAATATGAGCTTCCCCTGCAGCATTTTCAAACGTAGCCGTAATCTTTCCCTTTGCCGCCGCCGCGCCAGCGGTAAATTTACCGCCTTCCTCAATCGTTCCTATCGCTTCGTCTGCACTCCAACTCACTTGTCCTGTAATGGCTGCAGGATGATAGGCTTCATCCTGACCTTTTGCCAATAAAGTGGTCGTACTTCCAGCAAGAATCGTCATGCGATCCGGCAATACAGCTAAGCGACTCAAGCTTCCTTCCGGCGCACTGCTAATCACTAATAGGGAGTTCGCAACCGATCTCTCTCCCATATCGGAAGGACTATTAATGAGAGACACTTGAGAGTCACCAGGCTTACGGGCCACAAAGGTAGAAGAACCCCCGCCATCTAAGTTGATGGCCTCTACAGCTCCCATTTCATGCATCAAGCTGCCAAGCTCGTTTAAGGTGACCCCTTCGCTGAAGCCAGGCTGACGCCCATCTACGACTAGGAAGATCGCCGTTCCATCGGCACGAACCCCCACTGCTGTACGAGGATGTACGGACGCATCGGTACTGTTAACCAAGCTTCCGTTCTTCACCAATACATGGTATCCCCCAATAGCTTCGGTGACTTCATCCCAAGGGCTGTCAAGCTTTGTAGTAACTTCTACTACTTGACCTGGCTCAAGGCTCTCAATCCATCCTCTCTTGTTTCCATGAGCAGATAAGACAAACGTATTATCGCTAAGCGCAGCATTTCCTACTTCCTTCTGCACTTCCTTTACAACCAGCCTCATCGGTTGGTCCTTACCCCAATCTCCATAGACATCCTCTAATACGGTTTCTACACCAAAGCTATTGGTAAACGTGCTAGCTGCATATTCAGGTGTATATAAAACAAGGGAGTTCTCACCCCGTGACGTATTAATCCCTGAAATACCCGTCGTCGATTGACCGTATACGTTCATCGTTACCGTCAGCTTAGGAACACCAATAATGACCTTATTGGATTTTGTGAAGCCTACAGCCGAACGATTTAAAGGAGATTTAAGAATCTTCCCATCTCGAATCATGATGTGAACGGGTTCGCCATTCTGGGTATTATAAAAATCTCCATTCACTCCCCCTACCACGATATGACCTGGTCTTGATATCTCCTTTGCTTGTTGAGAGGTTGCCTGCATACCTACTACTTTTCCCCTAGACATCCCTGCCTCTAGCTTAATAGTAGGATCAGAAGGATCAACATCCATCACATAAATCTTTTGCGGTCCTCTTGCACTGTTTAATTCGATTTTCGTCTGATAGACGCTCTGTGTAACCGAAGTCGTCCACTTGTCCGTAACCTGCCCTAAAGAAAACGGGCCTTCTGCTGAGGCCACTCCTGTTACGATCCCTAATGCCGGTACAATATTCCCTAGGACAAGGGCTAAACTCAGTAGGACAGCCGATATTTTCTTTAAAAACAACCGGTTCATTCCTGCTTTCCTCCTTTTTCTACAAGATTTTTTCATACCTATTAAATCTATCAAGACAATATGGATACATTGTTAAGCCAAGGTAAATATAGTATAAATTTCCATATTTACATCTTAATAAAGAACATACAAAAAAAGAGCCTTTCGGCTCTTATGAAAAATAGGGGATTATACGTAAATGGAAAAACTCCCACTAATGGATGTGGAAGGAACAAAATCAAGAGGTTGAGGCGAATTAGTTGGCGTTTCTCCCATTATTCGTTTTTGTATCGTTCTCTTTTCGTTTTAAGTGGCTTTTTTCCAACTAATCCAACATCAAGAGTTACAATGAGGTTGAGAGCCTGAACACTTAACCTATCAAAGGTCTTAAACAATCTTATTCTATTGAAATGATCTACTCTCTTTCTACCAACTCCAATTTCTCCCCGTTCGGGCCTTTCAAAAACGCAATCTTCACATTGCCTAGTATAGTTCTCGGGACCCTATCCACTAATTCTGCCCCTAATTGCTCTATACGCTTCAACTCCTCTTCGATGTTCGTGACACGGAAGGCTAAATGATTAACAAGCCCTTCAACACTCTCAATCGATGGACCGCAGACGAGTTCTACTTCCACTTCCGAAGACTCTTCGAAGTAAAGAAAGCACAGCTCTACCTGAGGCGAAATAAACTTCCTTCTCCTCACTAGCAATCCGAAAGCCTCTTGATAAAACTGAATGGATCTCTCCATATCCTGAACAAATACCCCTATGTGTTCTACTCTTTTTATCATCTTAATCCCTCCTCTGTTATCGATTTAAGATTAGTCATTCAGCTCAAATAAGCCCACTTCGAAACCTCAATGAAGTGGGCTTTCCTCTATCCCTCCCATCAATTCCTATTCCCATCTAAAATATTTTCTTCAAACACCACCACCGAAAGGGCGGAATCATCATCAATATTCCAGGAGTAATAGTCTTTAACCACCTTCAACCCAACAATCCTCTCAATCTCAGCCTTGCGTTGCTTTTCTCTTACTTTAACATACAAACGTCGGCCCTCTAATATATGCCTCTTCCCCTCCTCCGTTTCTAACAGCTTCTTCTCAAGAGGGGTAAAGATACCATTCAAAAAATAAATTAAAACATTATCTACTACTTTTACGGTTGTAACTTTTGGACCTTTGCCTGAGCCTTCTTTTATAAATGCATTTATAAAGTTTGCTATTTCGATTTCAAGGGACTTTACATTCACTGGTTTATTCATATATCCTCCGCTCGTAGTTGATTGATGAATATAAACCAATTGTAACATTATTTTATATTTTTTGTCATTTGTCCCTTGAGGTCGACCTTCAGCCCTTTACTTTAATTGTTAGGAATACTGGCACAGGATACTCCGGTCGCAGTAGCTTTAGAAGTACGCCAATCATAAACAATGAATAGGACAGCTAACACGATCGCGGTAAGATTTACAACCCAACTATACTGCCATACGGATACAGGTAAAAATAAACAGACCGATAATAAGAAGGCAAAAATTCGTTTCATGGAACTCATACGCTGTATCATAAAACCATTCAGAACAGCGGCTAAAAAGTAAGAAGCCATAATCGCAGTCATAATAGAGAAGATGGCTTCCCCCCACATGATGGTACGATTTGTTCTTATTAACAATTCAGGAGCATAGACGAATATGAAGGGGACTAGGTAAGCTAGAACCCCTAGTTTCATCGCTTGAAACCCAATATGGTGCGGATTGGCTTTGGCTATGGGTGCTGCAGCAAAACAGGACAACGCAATGGGTGGCGTGAAATTCGAAATGACTGAGAAGTAAAAAACAAACAGATGAGCAGCCAGTGGGTCAACACCTAGCTCGACAATCGCCGGAGCGACCAATACCGCGACCAAGGAATAAGCAGCAATGGAAGGCATCCCCATCCCCAAAATAATGGAAGCAACGGCACAAACCACTAACAAAGGAAACAGACCATAAGCCCCAAAACCAGCTAAAATATTAGCTAAGTTAAATCCGAGTCCTGTAATTCCTATCACGCCGACTACTAATCCGGCTGCTGCAAGCACAATTCCAATCTCCAGCATCACCTTGCCCGTATCAACGAACATGCTTCTCAATAAGCTAAACGACTCTTTCCATTTCCCTTTCTGAAAGCTTAAAAATACAAACGCTATCGCTGCAGCATACAGTCCTGCCAGTTGCGGCGGATGTCCTTTTACAAATAGAAAATAGACCAAGGCAACAAGGGGAGGAAAGATAAGCCAGCCTGTTCTTAAGGTTTCTATAATAGAAGGAAGCGTATCCTTGCTCATTCCGTGCAACCCTTTACGTGCGGCAATTAAATCAACCTGGATAAAAAGGCAAATGTAAAATAACAAAGCCGGTACGAGCGCGGCTAACGTCACCTCCGCGTAGGGGATTCCGAGCGTTTCAGCAATGATGAAAGCAGCAATCCCCATGACTGGCGGCATGATTTGGCCTCCTGAAGAAGAAACAGCTTCTACAGCTCCAGCCTCTGTCGCTGTATAGCCGCTTTTTTTCATCAGCGGAATGGTAATAGGACCGGTTAGCAATACATTGGTCACTGGGCCACCCGTAATACTGCCTGCAAGACTAGACCCTAACACGGAGGACTTGGCAGGCCCTCCTCGATAACGACCCAATGTGCCGAGCGCCAATTTATTGATAATATCCCCGCCGCCAAAGAACAGCAGGATCTGACCAAAAATAATGAAACACAGAGCAATCGTGCCAGCGATATTCAATAAAGTAAGCAAACTATTGGGATCCAAATACAAATAATTAATCAACTGAGATAACTCGGTTTGCCTTCCTTTGAAAACCCCTGGAAAATAAGAAGCAAAAAAACCATACGATAAAAAAACTAACACAATAACAAGCATCGCGTTGCCTATCATCCTCCTAATCGCTTCAAGGATAAGGACAATCGCGACGGCACCCACTACGATTCTCGTTGTCGTCGGGTAGCCAAAATTCAAGATGATATCCCGATAAAAGATCGTGATATACAAACCAATGCTTAGCCCGAGCCCAGAAAGAATCCAATCATACCAGGCCACCTTGTTCCGGTCGGCTCGTCTCCCTGCAGGAATTCCTAAAAAGATTCCGCAAAGAATCAAGCCAAGGAACAATCCGACATATTGTTCCGCAAACAGATTAATTCTAAGATATTGGTGAATATTTAATACATACAAGATGCCTGCCAGCGGAATTAAGGCTAAAATGAGGCTCCATAATCCTGTCATTATTGAACCGCTAAATGTCCGATATCTTTTCACTTCTGCATTTGTTACCGGCTGATCTTCAACATTCGTGTCTGGAAGCCTTGAATTACCCATGCTTATTCACCTCCGGTATGTAGTCATGACATCAGGCTCAGTTGGAAGTAGGAGACCCTAAAAGGATCTCCCTAGTAGAAAGCTTTATTGGACCAGCTTGAGCAACTCTTGCTGTCTCTTTTCAACCTCTTCCGTCCACAGACCTTGATCTTTAAAGAATTTCACGACCCCAGGATGGTAAGGTACTGGAGGATGGGGGTCAAACATTTGCTCCGGGTTCCATCGCTCCAACCAGGTATAAATCGGGTGCAGCTTCTCGTAATGCTCCCACAGGGTTGCAACCAGCTCATAAGCAGCTTCATCGGATAGATGAGTCGAAGTCACCACGATGACGGGGAATTCAATGATAATCGTCTCCTCCTCCACGAAGCCCGCCTTCAGCACAACCGGTTTGGCCCCAGGCTGGTGGGTTTCAATGATCTCGATCAGGTCTTGAGGAATATCATTAAACTGACTTGGAGCATAATCATCAAAGAAGTTCAGCGGCCGCAATCCTACGGCATTATGGGCTTCAACGACTGCTGGGGTAAAAGGACTCATCCCAAATGCAGCATCCACTCGTCCCTCACGCAACGCTTCAACAGCAGCTCCGGCTGTCGTCACCGGAACGCGGATGACATCATCCCAGGTCAATCCGTTTGCCTTTAATTGCATCTCCGTTGTAATGTGGCCTGTAATTCCCCCTGTATAATCAGAGGCGACTCGTTTTCCCTTCAGGTCCCGAACGGATTGAATATCTGAGTCTTTTCGAACCGTAAGCCCTACGGACTCAACAAAGTTCCCCCTAACCAGTGTACGGACATTCTTGTTTTCTCTAAAGCCGTTTTGGCCGTGCAACGCATAGGACGCATCCGCCGAAGAACCCAGCCCCAGCTGAACCTCTCCTTTATCCAGCATCGGAATCCATGCTGACATCCCTGCGAACGGGGTTAAGGTGACCTCCATTTGGGATTCATTGCTCAAAACACTGGCTACTCCCATGCTCGCTGAGTTAAAGGCTGTCCCCTGAGGAGAGGAGGCAAACGTGATGTTGCTCGGCATAGCGTTGCTTTCTACTGGCGCTGATTGACTGGCCTGCTCTGTGGGCTGTGAGCTGCAAGCAGATAGAATTCCGGCAAACAATAATGTCAGTAGGGTTATGGTCCTTTTTCTCATCATTCAATCTTCCTCCCTTATCATTTTTTTCAAGTAGTGCATTTTCGATCTTTAGCCACTTTGAATTTCATCTCTTGGATCTTCTTTAATTGTGTATTTGAAAAGTTGCCGACGACTGGAGAATATAACCTCTCTTTTAGAAACGCTAAAACCTGCGGAGCAACGACCGTGTTTGGGTAATCCTTTATTGTGCCTCCTTCCACCCCCGGCAAAACATTAAACCAGAAGTGTCCATCATCTGGAACCACAAGGGTTCTCGTATCGATTCCCGCCTCCTTTAATTTAGAGGCAAAATTCTCTGATTGGGATGGATGAGCGACCGTATCCATATCCCCCCATACGATCATGTAACTCGTGTCAAAAGCCGGATTGGCTGCTGCTTGTACGATATGGTGAATGGGCGAGGCATCTCTGTAATGTTCGGGTGCATCGTCTGGAGTGGACCCTATTACTTTTTCAATCTTGCGATCGCTGTTCGTTGACACTTGATGCTTCCAAGATTGCTCCGTATCATACGAACCGTACACCCCTACTACCGCATTAATCTTATAGCTGGCATTGATAGGAAATTTGACCGAGTACAGCACAGCGAGGTAGGCTCCGGCAGAATCCCCGATCAGCCCAATTCGCTGCGGATCAATTCCCCATTCATTCGACTTGCAGACCAACCAATTTACAGCCGAGCGAACATCCTCAACCAGACCAGGCCATGTAGAATATGATTCCGTCGTCAATCGGTAATTGATCGCCATCGCCACAAAGCCCTGTTCAGCCAAGTAAGGTCCCCAGTCTTGATACATCTCTTTAGAACCTGCTTGAAATCCCCCTCCATGGATCAGAATCACAGCAGGCAAGTCTTTCCCCTCGCGAGGGCGGTATACATCAGCGGTGAGGTACTCCTTGTCTGTTTGACCAAAAACAAGATTACGTTCTATTAAGCACATTCCGGATTAACCTCCTTAAACCATCTTATTTTTAAGAAATAGCTTTCTCATTCAACACCAATCTTTCTAAATAAGTAAAAAGGACAAACGGATGGCACACGAACTAATTGCTTAGTTTGGGGTTGCCACCGCCTGTCCTTAATTCTTCTTATAAGAACCATACAGTGTCTCAGTTATGGAGTAAAAAGATTCATCATCTTTCCACAATTTATATAATTTAATTATACAGAATATTAATAACTTGTCAACTGATTTTCTCAAACGTTAGCTCTATCATGTCATTCAATAAAAATAAGCCTAGGTTCTACACCCAGGCTCATTCAGGTTTTTCTTTTTAGCCTTTAAAAGTTACTTAACTTCCCAAAATTTCGAGCGACGGTAACAACATCATATAAGCCGATCGTTCCACTGTCATCTACATCGAAAAGAGCGTTTGACTCCACTTTCAATTTTTCAAATTGCTTGGAGATTAGCGAAACATCAATAATATTAATCCTCTCATTCCCATCATAATCCCCAACATAGAGTTCCATATCAGGAACCTCTACAGAAGTCGCTGCATCATACATCGTAGTACTCTGTGTTGCATTGAGGTATCCCTTACGCTCGACCACGACTTGGTAGGTTCCTGGGGAAACAACGGAAACCTCATATGACCCATTTTGATCCGTCTGCGTTTCACTGATAACCTGCTGGTTAAGAAGAACTTTAACATTAAATCCACTTAAATCATGAAGGTGATGAGTATTTGGAAGCTTGACTTTACCAAAGAGCTTCATGCTTGAAGCAATTGGCACATGAATAGGTTGAGCGTCCACTGATATTGGTTGATTATTGCTATTAACCATCTGAATAGAAGAGGCGACAGGTCTAAAAATCAACTGTCCAGAAGCTCCATCTTTTACTTTAAACTGGGCTTTTGCCAGCAGTCCTTCACCGCTTACTCCTGGTTTTTCACCTAATTGAGTTACTGCAAAGCGGATCTTCCCGACTCCTTCATACACATCTTGGTAAACAGAATTTTTTACAGTTGTTCCGTACAGCCAATCGCTTAGTTGAAGCTGTATTCCCTCCATGTTAGGGTCTGCATCAATCGGCTCTAGCTTAGTAGAGTCATAATCTATTTCGATGGAGGCGCCATACAAATCTTTCATCTCATACACGTAAACGCCAACACTAAAGGCTGATCCTTCGTGTACTTGACTCGGGGCTTGTAAGTAGAGTGCGGCATTTGGAGATTGCCCTTCGCCTTTAGTCGTGAATGTCCAAACATCTGAGATTTCTTTTCCTCCAAAGGCGTCTTCCATCTTGGCATACCAACTGTACGTAGTATTCTCCTTTAGACCGCTCCATGTCACTTCGGCCTCACTGCCACTCGGTACATCTGTTTTAGAGCCGATTTTTTCATTTGTTCTAACATTAACCGTAATATAATCGGTAGCCACTCGCTTTTCAATCGGCTTAAGGGCAATAGGGAGCGTTAGTTCCTCTTTCTCATCTTCATAATAATTATAATCATTGAGATAAGGAGAATAGGTGTTGACAATCATTTGCTGATTTTCTGCATCGAAATACAGCATGCGCAGATAACCAAGACCACCTTCCGCAAGCCCTTGGTAGTTAGCTAACATCTCAATGACTTGACGATCTCCTATCATCTTAATATTGTGGCTAACACCAATAATATGGCCGCTCAATACCATGAATACATTATCATTAGGAACCACAATCTTGTCCCAAATCTCTTGTCCCTGTCCGCTATATTTCCCTTCGGGATTAATATTCTCATGGACGGCTACAATGGCGTTTCGATCTTCATACCTTTTCAAGACTTCATTAGCCCAATCTATGGATTCTTGATCGATCACCCATCCTAGGTACAAAATAATGAAATCGTGTCCATTAGAGGAAATTAAGTCAAAGTGATCCCTGTTATTGTCCAAATCTCCCCCGTAATGAGGTAGGTGAGCAAAACGATCTCTACCAAAATACTTAGAGTACATGGAGTAATCTGCTGCATTGTAGTGCACATCATGATTTCCAGCCAAAACACCATAAGGGATGTTTGCATTGTCCAATATTTTCATACTAGCATCCGCTCTTACATACTGGATTTCTTCCATGTTGTCTACAAGGTCGCCGGTATGGACGACATACTTAAGTTTCTTTTCCATTTGATTATCAGCGATCCACTGCGTCATCTTATCAAAGATGTGAGGGTAGTTTTTTGAATAATACTGTGTATCCGTGATCCAACCAAAAGAAAAATCATATTCATCTGGAGATGGAATTTGATCTTGCACCAGAACCTGTATGGTTTGGTTCCTTACCATTTCCGCCACGCTGACTTCGCCGCGGAGAATAAAATCGGTTTCTCCTTTTCCAGAATCCACTTGTTCCCATTTTAGTGTATGATGATTCCACACATATAAGGTTACCAAGCGCCCTGGTAACGAGTGCCCTTCCCATTTCAGTTCCACCTTTTCTATACCCGTAAGATCATCCTCGATCTTCATTTCAAAACGTTGGTACGGGAACTCTTCTTTAGAGTCGGTTGTATAATACACATCATCTGAAACCGAAATAGCGCCGTACGCAGCTTCATCAAAATTACTTTCTCCTTGAGGTAGCATCTCCAGCGGAGGTTCACGGTCTACGGCATTTGAAAATGCTCGAGAATCTCCCCGTTCTTTAAAGTCATACTGATAGGCTCTAAAGAACGATACCTCCATAGGATCACCTGTTGGATCCTCGGCTGTAACTTTTAATGTTGGATTCAAGTCAATTCCTGTGGCCTTATGTGCAGGTTGAGGATCTCTTGCGGGATAGGGTTTTTCTTCAATTACCTCGAATAGATGTTTCATTTTAGTGATGTTTCCCGCTTTATCCTCAACATGCACCTCAAATTCATGAGCCCCCTGTACCAGGTCTGCCGCGGACATGCTAGTGGGCACTTCGATTCGTTTACCGTCCAAATACCCTACTATTTTCTCTATTCCAGATCCACTGTCTGATACGGAAGCGGAGAAGGATATTGTTCCTTTATAGGCTTGACCTTCTTCTGGTGTCATGCTTTGGATTGTCGGTGCGGTATTATCGACCAATACCCTTACTGAATGGTTCTTTACTTCTTGCGGTCCTTCTGCAATCAACTCGATCTGATGTTCCTTATCCAGCACAGACGTCGTATCCCAGTCGTATCGAACAGCTAAAAATTTCTCTTGAGGAATAACGAAGGAATAATCACGATACTGAATATTATCATTGATTCCATAAGATTGGCCTGGCTTGTAGGAAGCGTCTCTAATAATCGTTCCATCTCCAAGCACAAGGCGAACGTTCCTTACACTAAAATCATCATTATTCCCTTCGTTGCTTGTAGGAGAAACCCGGTCACCCGACCAAATAGACAAAGTATTCGTTCCTGGTTCTAAGGTATTTACAGGGATTTCTACCGCTACAGTTTCAAATTGCAAGTAATCATGAATGCCCTCAAAAACGTGCAGGACTTCATCCCCTTTTAGGATCCCGTTCTTAAAGCCTAAAGCAGGTTGTAATCCATCTGCCTCAAATACCAAATAAGCGTTCTTAGGCAAAACGCTTTTTGCAGGAACGGTCTCTCCGTCTATCTTTAGTGTTAAACGTTCCTCGGGTAATGCGCTATATCCCTGTAGCATGTAATTACCCTTGACATACTCTCCATTGTTCACAGATAAGGTCGGAATCGGATCATGGTTCATCTCAATCACATAGGGATGTTCTCTATCCTGTGGCATTGTGACTGTATTCATCCCGTCGGTTGCTTCAAAATAATACATGACTTGATTCCCAGACATGATATCATATTTTGTAATATTAGCTGCATATAGGTAATCTTGGTCTGCAACCAAATCTATGTGTTGATATTCACTTTGGGCGTTTGTTTTGTAGTAAAGCGTTACTCTATGAGTCTGTCGGTTGTCGCGTACGTCAGCTGACAAATCGAGATTGACAGGTTTCGTGCTTGAAAACGGTACGGTGTGCTGGATCTCTGGTGCTTGGTTATCCTCAGGAAGAGTAATAAGACTCATTGGAATTTGATCATCTCTTACCGCACCCGGTGTAGGTACCTGACCATTTGCAAGCTTCACCATCTCCCTTGATTCACCTATCGGATATTTGTACACGATACTTTTACCTGCCATTGTGTCCTTTACAATATCATTGTACTTGGCATTAGTAATTTCAGCTCCGGTATCCGTCATTAAAACCATATTCCGCATGCCGGAGTTTACCATCCCTCCAGCCTCAATTTCAATTAATTGCTCCTCTTTCACGTCAGAATTAAAGTGCGCGTTAAAATCATGGATCGTCTTTCCTTCACTACTAATTGTCCTTACCCAGACAATGATTGTTCCCTGAGGCGGAACGATCTGATCTTTATCAAAATTCCAAATTTGATAGGTTCCAGCTGGATAAGTATATCGGATATGATAATTGCGCATGTTGAGCGGTTTATTCGTTGGATTATACAACTCAATGTACTCGAACGCATCTGCTCCCGAATTATCAGGTACTAATTCGGTAATAAACAACTCAGTCGGTGAAGCCTTCTGTTGTTCGATCGGGACAGTAAAGTAGGCCTGGTCCGCCGGGAGAGTCGCCCGGTTTATTCCATCCCTTGCTTCCAAGTAATACAACAGCTCATTCCCAGTGCTCAAGTCCATTGCAGGGATAACAGCCTCATATTTTTTCCCCTCAATTAACCCCATGGGAGTAGTTTTAAAATGAGCTTCCGTTGATGTTCTATAATACAGATTAACCGCTGTTAATCCCACCTCATCATAAACATCAGCTTGCACTCGCAGATCACCCGTAACCGCATTCGCTATAGGTTGATGTGTAATAACAGGAGGCAGGTCATCATTCGGATTAGGATTCCCACTACTAGGGACTTGGCCATTCAAGATTAGCCCAGGAGTCGGATCTTGACCTGACGCGATTTTAATCATCTCATGTGAGCCTGCATCAGGAAAACGATAGGTTATACTTTTACCAGAAACTGTATCTACTGTGGAAGAAGAGTTCTGCTCATTATAAGTTGCGCTCGAGAGGATTTCCCCTGTGTCATGAGCAATCGCAATGGTACGCCCCCCTGAGTTCGCCATACCTCCAAGCACACTCGTTACTTGTTCGTCTAACAATTCCACGCCGTAATGACTGTTAAACTGAGACGGAGTTACATCCTGATTCTGCTTAACCCAGATGACTAAGCTCCCATGAGGGGGTATGATCTTTTCCTCAGTCAGATCCCACTCCACTGGGGTCCGATTGTCGTAGTATCCATACACAACCTTGTAATCCTTCGCATTAAGGGAGGTGTTTGTATTGTTGTAAATTTCAAAAAATTCATAGTAATCACTGCCTGAGTTGTTGGGTACTACCTCCGTTACTAGGAGCTCCGGT
Organism: Ammoniphilus sp. CFH 90114; assembly: GCF_004123195.1. Taxonomy (NCBI): domain Bacteria; kingdom Bacillati; phylum Bacillota; class Bacilli; order Caryophanales; family Paenibacillaceae; genus Ammoniphilus; species Ammoniphilus sp. CFH 90114. Next base: position 6,404 of record NZ_SDLI01000021.1, on the reverse strand, counting down.
CCGCTTGAACTCTCTTCAGCACTTCCTGGCGTACCCCCTATAACATTAGTGAGCCAAATTGCGGAGGCTAAAAATGCTTTAGCTAACTTCCTGCCTTTAATCATAATTTCTCCTTTCTTGCCAACCTTTTTATTTTTTCGTGATCTTTCCCCCGATTGATTGTTCCCCCCTCCTAGCTAGGTACTGTAAAACAGGATTAAGAATAGCAAATTTTTACTAACAAACTATCAACGTTATGTAATTTTTTTGTAAATTCCTAACTAAAGGCAGACCAGGCCCCTTGTTATTTGAGAACAACAAATAACCTCCCCAACCAAGGAATCGATCTTGATTAGGGAGGGCGGAGTGAGGGACAGACCCTCAGGAGGTAGGGTCATACTTCCTTAATATCAAACGAAATAACCCGGTTTGTTTGCGGATTGTAGATGACCGTTCCTTGGACTTTGATGGTCTCCTGTGGGGATTGCAAAATAAATTGATAGATTTCTTTCTTTTGGGCAGCAGTCAGGTCCGTTTTGCTCACAAATTTATAGTTCGTCACACGATACCTCGGATAGGCCGCTTGAGTGACTTCCAATAAATATTTTCCCCACTTCTCCTCCCCTAGTTCAGGTGACGGAGTGATCTCCACATTTATGACACCCACAGCAGGATTTGCCCCTAGCGCTTCAAAACCTCTTCGATGAAGGTTAATCCTATTTGGCGCGTAGTCTCGAACCCGATCTACTACGGTTACAATCAATTCTCTTTGTGTCAAAGGATTCTTTATTTTAAGCGTTTGACCACACCGATATGGAGTATTTACTCCAACAGCTACAGTCATATATTCATTATGAGACCACGGAATGCCGCATTGAGTCACTGGCCCCCCCTCTGTCCATGTCGCTTGACCTTGGATGGTTTGTTGACGAGCTTCATAAAATGGATAAGTTGAATTCATATACCCATATGGATTAGCCTGGTGAGAATAAAATCCAGCCTGAAAATACATGTTTCTTCCTCCTGTCACGCAGCCATGTTTAGACAACATAACTTATGCTTTCAAGAAGATTCTCGTGACAGATACCTAAATATTAAATGCTATCAAGGTTCCTTGAGCTCCAATTATTATCTTTCACGCTTTACACTTTAGCGGAGTGAGGGTCAGTCCCTCATCACACTGCCTCGCTAGGGTAAAAAAAGGCTATCGAGATTACTCTCGACAGCCCTTGGTTTCCTGCTTATTTGTATTGTTAATTCGACAAAGGAGTGACAGGCACTCTTCCAAAATGGCGGGCGACAGGGATCACATCGGATAAATCAATGGAGCCGTTCAAGTCGATGTCGAAGATGCGGTTGAGCGGGGTGACCACGGACTCGAATTGCTTCGCCATGAGGGAAATGTCCACAATGTCGATGTAATGATCCCCGTTAAAGTCTCCTACATACATGACATAGGATGGCGCTTCTATTTCTTTTGCCCCTTCAGACACGCTGACTAGAGCTTGGCTTGGTAAATAGCCTTGTCTTTCTACCAAAATGACATAATCTCCCGATTCTTGTACCGTTAAGCGATAAGAACCGTCCTTGCTTGTCGTGCCTTCAGCCACGGCCTGCTCTCCACTTAAAACACTCACCTTAAAGCCGCTCAGATCCTTCAGGTGATGAACCGAAGGTACTGTCACCTTTCCTTTTACCTGATAGCTAGATTGAATCTCAAGTTGGATGGGTTCTACAGCGACCGGGATCTTTTCATTCTCGCTGTTGAAAAACTGGATCGAGCCCTCTAGAGGAGTAAAAGTTATGGTTCCTGTCTGTCCTTCTTTTACTTTAAACTGCGCTTTCGCGAGCCAGCCTTCGCCCGAAACTCCTGGTCTTTCGCCTAGCTGAGTCACCGCAAAACGCAGTCTCCCCTCTCCCTGCTCTTCTTGATAGACTTCGTTAACAACAGTGGCTCCTTGCAGCCAGTCTCCTAAAACCATCTGTATACCGTCAGTCAGGGGATCAGCGTCTAGTGGTTCGAGTTTGCTCGCATCATAGCTCACCTGTATCGACGCTCCGTAAAGGTCCTGAGCCTGATAGACATAGAAGCTGACACTAAAAGATGAACCTTCCGTAACGCTAGATGGAGCCGTCAAGTATAGGGCTGCTCCTGACGGCACAAGGGCTGTACGTGCCGTTTCCAACGCGGTCTTCGCTGCGTCCACCTCTTCCTGGGTGGCATCCTCTTTTGCCAGTACAGCTTGTGCAGCCGCTAGTTTCTCTTGCAACCCTTGCCAGCTAGCTGCCGTGTAATCGGCTTCGTTCAAGTTCTCTCCATTAATTTCATCCACCTTGGCTTGAAGCTCAGATTTATCCACACCGGGTTCTGAGGGCTCAAACAAATGAGCTGGTGCACGAGGAGCTTCCATACTTCCAGTTCCAACTCCAAAATATGCCCAATCATTGATCATGCCACTGGTAACATGACCCACACCTACTTTGCCGTTAACAAAGTTCTCATCATCAACCTCTACTTGCCAAGCATCAGGTTCCTGCTCACCGTATAGCCAAACTTTACCTTTTAAAGTAGAGCCTTCACGCTTAAAGACGACTTCATACCATGTATCTTTTTGAACTGGTATAGGTATTTCGACAGATTTAAGTACAGTAAAGTAAGCATTCATGTTGCGATTGATTCGCACATCACCACTATTACGCAGGTCAAGATAGTAACTGTTTTCACTTCCTGCATTCCCAGAGCCATGAAGATGAACTTGGAACATCGTTGTCCCATTGGTTTTGGATCTTACTACAGTGGATACTTCCACATCACCATTTACTTCTCCTACCTTATCCCACGTTAATACACGTCTACCTCCACCTTCTGTAACATCATGCTCTAATCTAATTGGCTCCTCTTTGACCGTCCAGCCACTTTCTCTCCATAAGGTGGACCAATCAGTTGGGGCTCCACCAGCCTCATACACAGAGAAGTCCGTCTCATATTGTTTCGGCATCATTTGAAGCGCTAAGTACGCCTGATTTAAATTTTCCAACGCTGTATCAACTTCTAATTGGGTAGCATCCGCTTTATTCAATAATCCTTCCGCTGCACTTAGTGCTGCCTGTAGGTTTTGCCAACTATCCGTTGTGTAATCCGTTTCATTTAACCCTCCAGATTTTATCGACGTTACAGCTTGCTCTAATCGTGTCTTATCTACTTCAATTTCTGTAGGATCAAACAAATCCTCAGGTGCACGGGGAGCCTCCATATCTCCAGCACCCACTCCAATGAATGCCCATTCGTTAATAACCCCACTGGTAACATGCCCTACACCTACTTTTCCTCTAGAGAAGCTATCATCTTCCACCTCTACCTGCCAAGCCTCGGGTTCCTCCTCACCATACAACCAAATTTTACCCTTTAAGCTAGTCCCCTCACGCTTAAACACGACTTGATACCATGTTCCTGCAGTAGCAGCAAGAGGTTGTTTAACGGATTTAAGAACTTTAAAGCTACCATTCATGTTACGGTTAATTCGTATATAACCACCATTCGTTAAATCTAGATAATAACTGCTTTCACTCCCTGCATTTCCCGATCCTTGAAGATGAAGTTGAAACATGACTCCTTCACTTTGATCGGTTTGAACTCTTCTAACTACGGTAGAAACTTCAACATCACCGTTTACATCCCCTGCCTTATCCCACGATAATACGCGCCGACCTCCACCTTCTGTAACAACATGCTCTAATCGACTGGGCTTATCTTTGATCGTCCAGCCACTTTCTCGCCATAAGGTGGACCAATGAGAAGGTACTCCTCCAACTTCATACTCAGAGAAATCCGTTTCATATTTTGAAGAAAGGGCTAAGTAGGCTTGATTTAAATGTTCAACCGCTCGATCTACTTCTTCTTGAGTAGCATCAGATTGATTTAATATATCTTCTGCTTCTACGAGAGCACCTTGTAAGTTTGCCCAACTCTCGGGCGAAAAATTTACTTCTTCTAAATTTTCGGATTTTATTTTATCTACTCGCCTTTGTAATACCGATTTATCCACTCCATCTATTAAATCCCCTGGAGCTCTTTGCGCTTCTTGACCATACGTCCCTACACTGAAAAATTTCCAATCATTAACCAATCCCGTGGATCGATGTCCGATTCCAACGTTACCAAAACCAAGATACTCGTCATCAACTGAAATTTGCCAATCGGGCTCTTCTTCACCATATCTCCAAACTTTTCCGTTTAATGTATTCCCATCCCGTTGAAACACGACCTGGTACCAGGTATCTACATTCAATTGAAACGGCAATGCTTCACTTTTTAATACCGTATCTCGATTACGTAATAAACGATTAATGCTTATCGTGTTGTTATTATTTTGTTTCGTTACATTAAGATAGTAGCTGCTTTCTGTCTCTTCTTGACCATATCCGTGAAGATGGATTTGAAATAATTCTCCATCACGATTGGCACGAACTAATCCCGCAACTTCCACATCGCCATGAACTTCACCTACTTCATTCCAAACAAGGAGTCGATGTCCATCACCATCTGTAACCATGTGCTCTAAACGATGGGGTTCATCTTGAACCATCCAACTACTATTCTTCCAAACCGAGGTCCAATCCTGTGGCGCAACTCCTGAATCATAGCCGGTAAAATCCGTTTGAAAAAGGGCTGATGTAGGAATACTCGGAGGTTCTAGAAGTTCTAGAGCTGAACAATCCTCAACAGCTAAACCATTTACCAGCTTAAGCTCAGAGCTTTCATCAAATATATATGGAATAACGGTCATCATCGGTTGATTCATCGGTATAAAGATGCTGCCATCTTTTACTACTTGGGTTTCTAGTGAGAACAAATCGATTTGCTTCCTGACCTTCTCAGCCTGTAATGGATTAATGAGATACCCACAAGGTCCTGGATTTAAAATCCGGGTTGGAGCTGGGCCCCCGACATAGCCATCTAAAAAGAAGGGCTCGCGATTGGCTCCATCATTCCTTTTGTTCGTCGGGGCTTGGGTAACGATGTCTACAACTTCATTAAATCGCTCATGATAGAAATTCAAAATGGAATTCGCTGCTACCATCTGTCCATTTACTCTTACAAGCGGTTCATCATCCCATGAGGCTTCTGTAAGAATCGCGATACTATGCTTCAGACCTGCCATACTACGTGTATTCGTCGGCAGCCCACCCGGAGGATAGAATTCAAAAGTTACGTCTGCTTCTGCAAGATCGCGAAAAATATAATCTGTAATGAGCTCTTGATTTAATTCTTGTAAAGCTTTATCCACATTAAGGTTTAAATTTCCCAATACCGACATGTTTGGACCTGACGTTCTTTCATGCGCATCTAAAACGATATCAGGTTTAAACTGCTTCTGAACTTTTGCCAAAGTCTGAACTTCTGGGGTTACTAAAGATACCGCATCACGATTTAGATCAAAGTCGTCTTTATTTCTCCTAATATTAGCTTCTCTACCGTCCGGATTTACCGTGGGAATAAAGAGGACCGTGGCTTTCCCCATGAGTTCTAGCATTTTTGGATCCTCTGAATAGGCTAAATCCCTTATTAATTTTAGTGACATTTCTCGGCCAGAGGGTTCATTACCATGGAAAGTTCCCGTAATCAAGATGCTTCGTCCAGATGCAATTTCTGCATCCGTTGCCGGTAGGGGATTACCTACTCGTACAAGATGCAACGAGCGCCCCTCTCCTGAAGTACCGATCTGTGAATAGCGTACTCTTTCAGACTTTCGGGAGACCTCTTCAAGAAAATCTAGCTCTTCTTGATGTGTCGTCCACCTATCACCATTGCTTATTTCAAACCCCGTTTTTGGACTATCTAATGATTGTTGAGCTTCTAGTGCTTGTATTGGGATTGTGAATAGTAATAGGATGGATACAAGGAATAACACTAGCATTCTTTTACAATTTCTATTCTTTATCATCCTTATCTCCTTTATTAAGTAATGTTTTTCTACTCGTAGACAACGAAACTCCCTAATCTACCAACTTCATCCCGTTACCCCCTTTTTGTTGCGCTCTAGTATTTCGAAATTTCTGTTATCTTTTTAAGGTAAAGGATGACCATGTTTTAGTCCAATAGAAATATTAAATACAGTTATTAAAATATTTAATACAAGACTCAGTACATGGTTCAATTAGCTAGTCTCAAGGTGGTGTTTAAGATATAGCCTATTCCATTGGTCGTAGGGTATCCCCGAAGCGACCATATAAATGAAAGAATGCGATTTTGAGGTCGTTAAGTGGAAATTCACCACTTAAATCCAAAATCAATCTTCACAAAAGATATCTAATGGGAAAAACGTCAACTAAATCTGGTTCTAGCCCTCGTTAAGGTCGATTTCCGGCCGATAGTTGTCGTTTTTCCAACTAATCTCTAAAGCCCCCTAACAGGATTGGACACT